>JAFXDE010000043.1 GCA_017516315.1 Clostridia bacterium
ACTGTTGTCAATTACTGGACATGCGTAAGCAAGGAAGATTTTAATGCAGCTCTTAATCTTATTTACGGCGAAGATGGTTCAGAATTAAGAACAAAGTATGCAGGACTCATCGAAAAGATTGTGTATTACAGAGATCACTGCACTTTAAAACTTGATGAGCTTTACGATAAATGTGAAAACGAATATGACATTCATGTCGGTTTTGTGGCAAGGTACGGATATATGAATCCGCCTATGACTAAGGGTGCAGATAAACTCTCCGACTTCCTTGTAAGCCTTGATGCTGCAACTATGGGTGCTACCTGTGCGAAAATCGGCAGCACTCTTTCCGAAGATTATATTGCACAGAGAGTAGAAGCGGGTAAGGGAGGTTACATCTCTCCTGACCGACAGGTGGATTTATCAACGGCTCTTTATCCTGACAGAACATGGGTTATTAAGAATGCTCACCACAGCTTTACCACTGTTAGCGATAACATAACGCTGTCTTTCCTTCAGGGAACAAATTATTCTATCCGCTCTGAAGGTGCATATCCTCAGTTCAGCGTATTTTTTGAAACCGAGGGAAGACTTGAGCCTATGACGGCAGAGAATTCTGCAGATTACGAATGGGTTTCACTTCCTGAAGAAAAACCGACAACTCAAACAAGACTTGTTTCTTTGATTCGATTCCTTACAATGATTCTTAATTTCATAACAAGTCTTTTTAAAGGCAATATTGATTTAGGTGGTATTTTTAACTGATTCACCGTGAATAACTGAGAATACAAGCTTCGGATTAGCTCAGGGCTTGATTCTTGTTGCTAAATTGAGCTGTAAACACAAAAATCGACAAGTTTTGACTTGTCGATTTTTCATTTATGTCCGCAGGATAAAACTTCATTCAGGGCATACTTGACGCTGACTTCATTACAGCCTTTAGCCGTACTTCATTTTGCGTACATAAACGAATGAAGTTGCCTTGCGGCAAATGAAGTGGCTACGCCAATGAAGTATGCCTTCGGCACAACGAAGTTGCCCTTCGGGAAAATGGATGACATCCGCACCCGATTGTAAAATTTTAACATCTGTGATATAATTAATCTTACAGATGACTCTATAATATACAATATTCTGAATTCACCTACTAAAGGAGTGTTGACTATGGCAAAAGTAAAACACAAAAACAGAAAAAAGACTTTGTTTGTCTCTGTTTTGGCAATTTCAGTGATTGCGGTTCTGATTGCAGGGCTGAATTATTCAGCGGTTGAGAATCTTATCGAGAAGGGTAATTTATACTCGAAGGTTGAGTACGAAAATCAGCTTGTACCCGAAAAGGATGAAAACGGCAACTGGTATTTCACTACAGATGAAGACTTTAAGGTTATGCATCTTACGGATATTCACATCGGTGGCGGATTTATGTCAAAGGATGTTGATGAAAAAGCACTTAATGCAGTTGCGGCTATGGTGACAAGAGAAAAGCCTGACCTCGTTATCGCAACAGGAGATATTGCCTTTCCTGTGCCGTACACTGCCGGTACCTTCAACAATCACAGCGGTGCTGTGGCCTTTGCAAACCTTATGGAAAGTCTCGGTGTGTATTGGGATGTAACCTTCGGTAATCACGATGCCGAAGCCTACTCATATTTTGACAGAAAAGCTATGGGTGAGTTTTATGAAAGAGAAGAGTTTAAGTATTGTCTCTTCCAATCGGGTCCCGAGGATGTTGACGGCTACGGAAATCACATTATAGAGGTGAAAAACTCCGAGGGTATCATCACTCAGGCATTGGTATTGATTGACTCCCAGGCTTATATCAAAGATAATATCATCGAGAGCATTAAGGGTACTTATGATAACATCCACGAAAATCAGGTGCAGTGGTACGAAAAGGAAATAAAGCGTATGGATGCTGAAAACAAGAGTATCGATGAAAATGCTGAAACAGTCAGCTCGATGGCCTTCTTCCATATCCCCTTGGTGGAAATGGCTGATGCCTGGACTGAATTTACAGAAAACGGATATGAAGACACAGACGATTTTAAATATATTGAGGGTATAATAGCTGAAGGCGGAAGACTGGTTTACAGCGGTTTAGGTGAGGATGACCTTTTCGAGAAAATGCTCGAGCTTGATTCTACAAAGGCTATGTTCAACGGCCACGACCACATTAATAATACCACCTTTGAATATAAGGGTATTACCTTCAGCTATGGTTACAGTATTGACTATTTCGCATATTCGGGCATCGATAAGCTTGGCTCACAGAGAGGCTGTACTATTATTACCTGTAAGCCGGATACAAGCTTTACTATCGATAAATATAACTATTATTCAGACAGATATGCCCTCGAGGGCTTTAACCGTGAAGAGGTTACAATGCAGTATGAGGATATTACATATCAGCATTTTCCCGAATAAATCCACATAATAAAGCTTTGATACGCAAGCCTTAGTGTGATACAATCATCACGATGAAAAAACAATTTATAGGTGAAAGAATGACAAAGCGAATTGCAAATATAGTTACCGGTTGCCGTATTCTCGGCAGTATTATGTTATTGTTCTTTACTGCATTTTCCACGGAGTTTTATATCTTATATCTCTTCTGCGGTTTTACTGATATGATAGACGGCACTATCGCAAGAAAAACAAACAGTAACAGTGAATTTGGCAGCAAGCTCGATACTTTCGCTGATTTTGTTTTTGTAACAGCGGCATTGATTAAGCTGTTATCCGTAATTCTGATTCCTTTATGGTTATTGATATGGGTAGGTATCATTGCGGTAATTAAAATTGGCAACATCATTTGGGGCTATGCTTCTGAAAAAAAGTTTATTTCACAGCATACGGTTATGAACAAGGTAACGGGATTACTTCTTTTTATATTGCCTTTGACTGTATCCTTCGCGGAACTGAAATATACTGCCGTAGCTGTGTGCTCTGTCGCAACCTTTTCTGCTTTTCAGGAAGGATATTATTTGATACGGATTTATTGACAGATGTTTTACAAGCTGTTAAAATGAATAAGAAGAAAGCTTATAATAATTTTAAAGAAACAGAAACGGAGGAAATCAGATGAAAACCTACGATGTAATCGTAATCGGTGCGGGTAACGGCGGCCTTGCCGCAGCAGCTACCTGTGCCAGAGCAGGTCTTTCCACCTTACTTCTGGAGAGACATAATATTCCCGGCGGCTCAGCTTCTTCTTTCGTGAGAGGCAGATTTGAATTCGAGCCCTCACTTCACGAGCTGGCCGGTGTCGGTGCCGAAGACGGGAAGGGTCAGATCGAGGATATGTTCACGCGCTTTAATGCTGATGTGGATTGGCATACCCACGATTCTACCTTCCGACTTGTTGTTCCTGCTAAGGAAGGAGACAAGGATGCCTTCGTAAATGAAAACGGTGTCAGTGTAACTATTGATGCGCGTATGCCTGTAGGCTTTGAAAGCTTTGCACGAAAGCTTGATGAGCTTGTTCCCGGTTCCTATGAAAGCTGTATGAAGGCTTTCGACCTGTCGGAACGTATGTTCAAGGCCTTTGAATGTCTTGACGATCTTAAGAAGCTTCCCGGAAGCATAAAGGATTTACCCGATATAATGAGGATGGTATCCCATACTATGAAGGAGACTCTCGACGCTCTAGGTATGCCGAAAAAGGCCCAGGATATTTTCAGCACCTATTGGTGTTATATGGGTTCACCCGGGTCAAAATTTGACTTCCTTTATTATATGGCAGTTCTTCACAGCTATGTTAAGGACGGAACAGGTATTCCTCGCCTTCGCAGCCATGAGATGAGCCTCGCTATTGATAAGGTTATCCGTGATGCGGGCGGAGAAATATGGTATAACTCCGAGGTTACTAAGGTACTTATGAAGCACGGAAAGCCGGAGGGCGTAGTTATAAACGGAGAAAAAGAGGTTTACGGTAAATACTTTATCTGTAACTCCTCGCCGAATACTGTGTGGAAGGATCTTTTTACAAAGAGAGATATTCCCGAAAAGCAGCTTAAAATGCTTAATACCCGTAAAATTGCCTGCACTCTTACTACCGTTTATCTCGGTATGAACAAAACAAAGGAGGAGCTCGGAATTACCGATTATTCCGTCTTTATTGCTCCCGATTCCGACTCAGACAAACAGTATGAAGCGGCACAGAATTATTTCAGCGGTTACTGTATCATTAACTGTCTTAACGAAATAATTCCCGACTGTACTCCCGAGGGTACCTGTCAGCTTTTCCTTACTACCATGACATTCGGAGATGTTATGAAGGATATAAAGCCTCAGGACTATAAAAGGTTCAAAACAAAGGTCGCTGAAGATATGATAGAAACCTGCGAAAAAGCACTTAATATTTCTATTAAGCCCCATATCGAAGAAATAGAAATTGCTTTGCCGCCGACCTTTGCGAGATATCTTAATACTCCGTGGGGTACTCCTTACGGATATATGCTCGAAAAATGGGACAGTATGATTCCGAGAACAGTTCAGTATCTCCAGGATCAGCCCTTCGATAACTTCCTTTTCTGCGGCGCTTCCCAGGAAAGAGGCGACGGCTACGGCTGTGCCTATTACACAGGTGAAAAAGCCGGCGGAATAGTAGTAAAGGTTATAGAAAAGGAGGGCAAATAATTATGGCAAGTAATCTTAATTCCTTAAAGGCGAAAAAATTCTTATCTATGCTTCCCGAGCGCCAGGCAAGATTTAACGAGGGAAAGGCGGAGCTTGTGGAAATCGAAGATAACGCTATGGCTTTAGCTAAGGCTCTTCATCCCAAGCGTCAGTATCTGAAAATAGAAAAGATTACCGAAAGGGGAGAGGACTGCAGAAGCTATACTCTCGTTCCCGACGGTGAGAAAACTAAATCTTTGGCTTATTTCGGCGCAGGTAAGTATCTTACTGTTTTTGAGACCATAGAGGGTATGCCTGTAACCAGAGCCTATTCTATTTCATCCTCACCCAAGGAGTCTCTTGAGGGAAGGTATGTTCTTACTGTAAAGCTCGTTGACGGCGGTCTTGTATCAAAGTATATTTTTGATAACTGGGAGGTCGGCACAGAGGTTGAGGTTTCGGCTCCTTCGGGTAATTTCGAATATCAGCCTTTACGCGATGCCAAAAAGGTAATCTGTCTCGCAGGCGGAAGCGGTATAACACCCTTCGTTTCTATGGCAAAAGCCGTAGCTGACGGTGATGAGGATTTCGAGCTGACTCTTCTTTACGGAAGCAGAAGCTATGAAAGTATCCTTTTTGCCGAAGAGCTTGCTGAGCTGGAAAAGAAGTGCGATAAAATCAAGGTAGTCAATGTTCTCAGTGATAAGGGCGTAAAGGTTAAGAAGGGCGACGAAAAGGGTCTGCTTACTGCAGAGCTTATAAAGAAATACGCACCGGAAAATGAGCCCTATTCCGTATTTATCTGCGGACCTCAGCAGATGTATGATTTCCTCGGTGACGAGCTTTTAAAGCTCAAGCTCGAAAAGAAATATATCCGCCACGAAATGTTCGGTGAATTCCACAATCCCTCTTCACAGGAGGATTATCCTGAGGGTATTCCCGAAAAAATTACCGTTAAGGTCAGAATACAGGACGAGGTTTATACCGTTGAGGGTAATTCTGCCGACTCTCTTATGCAGACCCTCGAGAAAAACGGTATTTCCGTTCCTGCCAGATGTCGCAGCGGTGAATGCGGCTTCTGTCATTCACATCTTCTTTCGGGAAAGGTTTATGTACCTAAGCAGCTCGAATACAGAAGACTTGCAGATTATAAATTCGGCTGTATCCATCCCTGCTGCTCCTTCCCGCTTACGGACATCGAGATGGAGGTCCCCACTGCAAAATAATATATTATATTGTATAAGAGGCTGTATCTTCTCAGGGTACAGCCTCTTATTTTAAAAATTAAGGATATAAAACCTTTTATTCATATTTTTATAATAATTTCTGATTAAAATAAATATTAAGGAAATTTTGATTAATTTGGGATTATGATGAGGAGGTAAAAATGAGAAAGATTATTCTATCGCTTGTAGCTGTTATGATTTTCCTTTTGTTACCGGGCTCTTCTGCCGTAGCTTACGCCGAGGACGGTGCAGCTTATACTGCGGAAGCCGGATATCAGGACGAATCTCAGGATGTAAGTGACGAAGAGAATACGGAAGAGCTACCGTCTGAAGAAGTATCCCTATGCAGAACTGAGCCTGTGGTTTCTCTTGATGGTAAAACCGTAATGCTTATAGGCAATTCGATGTTTTATTACGGAAACTGTGTTATTCACGGCAGCGCAGGTAAGGCGGATTACGGGTACTTTTATCGGGTAGCTTCTGCTAACGGTGAAAATGTAAAGGTACTCGACTATACCTACGGCGGACATACTCTCGACGAGACTTATGATGAGTACCTCAAAAAAATGAGTGCTGAGAAACGAGCCGGTGTTGACTATGTTGTAATGTCAGAAGCCAATATAGAAAACGAAGATCTTTTAGGCTCCTGTAAAAGGATCGCAGAGCTTTTTCCCGAAGAAACGAAGTTCGTTTATATGTGCAATCCTATGATGCACTATAAAAATATGGAAAGCTTACTGAAGGGTGTCGAGGAGCTGAGAAAGGAGAATTTTGACATTGTAGACTGGGGTAGGCTTGTTTATGACATTTACAGCGGAAACACAGCAGTTCCCGGAGGAATTTTCAAATATGATTTCTGC
The DNA here is from genome assembly GCA_017516315.1 of Clostridia bacterium. Taxonomy (GTDB): domain Bacteria; phylum Bacillota; class Clostridia; order Oscillospirales; family Acutalibacteraceae; genus UBA6857. Next base: position 6,683 of record JAFXDE010000043.1, read on the forward strand.
AGCTTTATTATTGATAATGTGGATTATTCTGCAGGAACAGGTCTTACTGTCGGCGGAAAAAAAGCTGATGTCAAGCATCCCAATCCTCTCTCGGGTTATATTGAAGCACAGATGCTTTACAGTGCCATTACGAACCGTTCAGCGCTCTATACCGACTACAGCTTCTGCTATAATAAAGAACTAGCAAGCAAATTTGACATAGATTCATTTGCTCTTAAGTATTATACAGGGACTAAGAAAACCAATTTTACCGATATTTTTCGTTCTCCTGCTGATATGTTCGGCATACAGAGCTTAATTGATGATTATCTCGTAAAGGAAGGAAAGCATATCATTTATGTCAATGAATATGTAGCGCCCGGATGTAATTCGGGAGGCCTCAGTGAAGGCTATTACTGTTCAGTCTGCGGCGAAACCGTAAAAGAGCAGGAATATATTCAAAGCAAGGGCGGACATACGGTGGTTTATGAAAAAGCGGTAGCACCTACCTGCACCAAGGCCGGCAAATCGGGAAGTGCTTACTGCAGTGTATGCAAGGAGTATCTTATAAAATCCTCCACTCTGAAGGCTACGGGACATTCCGATACCACTATGCTTACTGCGGCTACGACAGAGAGCGACGGTAAGAAGACTGTTTCCTGTACCGTGTGTAATAAAACCATCTCAAGTGAGAAAATACCTAAAATAGCGAGCATAACTCTTTCTGCAAAGGAATTTATTTATGACGGAAAAAGTAAGACACCTAAGGTAACGGTTAAAGCATCTGACGGAAAAACTCTTGAGAACGGCAAGGATTATACGGTTACATACCCCGAAAAGAGAAAAGAAGTCGGAAATTATAAGCTTACCGTAGCATTTAAGGGTAAATACAGCGGAACTAAAAGCTTTACCTTTAAAATCAGAGCAGGCGTTACTTCATCGCTTACTACAAAAAGCTATCTTAATGCAGTTAAGCTTACCTGGAAAAAGGTTGAAGGCGCTACAGGCTACAGAGTTTATGTTTATAACACAAAAACAAAGAAATACGAAAAGTATGCGGATACGAAGAGAACTGCAATCAATGTCAAAAAGCGTAAAACCGGTACGGAACATAAATTCAGAGTAAAGGCATATACAGTAGTCGGAGAAAAGATTTACTATGCTTACAAATATAAAAGTATTTCTGCCGTAACAAAGCCGACAAAGGTAACTCTCGGTACTCTTTCATCCTCAGAGCGAGGCGAGGTTACTCTCAGCTGGAAAAAGGTAAGCAGAGCAGACGGATACCGTATAATATATGCTGATAATTCTAAGTTCAAATCTTCTGAGAAGCTTACTGTCAGCAGCGGTAAAACCGTTAAAAGAACAGTTAAAAACCTTAAATCGGGCAAAAAGTATTATTTTAAGGTCAGAGCATACAAAACGCTCGACGGAAAAAAGGTCTACGGACCCTACTCATCAGTTAAAAACATTACCGTAAAACGATAGGATTACAGTCGTCACTTTAAGAGGGGATAATATGAAAAACAGTACTAATATAATTAAGAGAGAAAAGCGACAGCTCGAAAGGCTTTCGCGTATGCAGTCAAAGAGTGTATGGGCAGGATACTTCGGTATGCTTTTGTTTCTCGTAGGCTTCGTCAATATCATCGACGAGGTTACGAGTAATCTTTCAGTTTCCGTTCAGTCCTCCTTTGTTACGGAGTTTTTCGTAAACAACGGATTTCTCGGAAAAGCCTACACCTATGAGGAAGGTCTTTCGCTTCACACATCCATAAGTGTAATCAGCTATGCTTTCGGTATAATAACACCTTTTTATAAGGCTCTTGCCGATAAATGGGGCAGAAAACCGCTTTTTGCCCTTTCTACCTTCGGTATGAGTGTGGGACTTTTCATTATATATTTCTCTCAGAATTATCTCATTTTCCTTTTAGGCTACGGGATTATCGGCTTCTTTTACAGTCACGATATTCAGATTATCTATATTCTCGAAGAGTCTCCCGAAAAGCACAGAGCAAGAATATACAGTGTGCTTAAGAGTCTCGGTATTTTCGGAGTGGTATGTATTCCTGTTCTGAGAAACTTCCTTATGGGTAATGATCCGACCAAGTGGAGAAGTATTTTTATGCTCCCTGCCCTGTGCGGTGTTATCGCTACTGTACTTATTATCGTTTTCGCGAGAGATACAAAGGTATTTCTTAAAGAAAGAACAGCTTATCTTTCTATTCCTTATGAGGCAAGACAGGCTCAGAAGCAAAGGGAAAAGGAAGAAAAGAAGGCTCAGAGAAATCAGTCCGGTGTTTTCAATGCCGTAAAATACATATTTGCCAATAAGGACACAAAGAGTCTTATAATTTCTCACATAATCTTTGATGCAGGTATGCCGGCTATCGCCCTTTACTATGAATCGGCTATGCATATAGCAGGTATGACTACAGCAGATATAACCAAATCTCTTTTCGTTCTTCCCGTAGTGTATGCGCTTCTTACTCTTTGCTCCGGCTTTGTGGCTGATCTTATTGGAAGAAAGAAAACCGTGGCTATTGCAGGCATTCTTTGCGTAGGCGGATTTATTCTCTTTGCCGTCGGTATCAATCAACTCTGGAATCCGTATCTTGTCGGAGGCCTCTGCGGTCTTTATCAGGGCTGCTACTGGATAGGCAGAGACTATATGAATATTATGATGACCGAGAAGGTACCTACTGATATAAGAGCTTCCGTAGTGGGCGCCGAGGGATTACTTCTTATTATCGGTCTTGCCGTGGGTTATATTCTTACTATTATCGGTATGCTCTTTATGGAGGTATGGTTTACCTGCCTTATTGTTGCTCTTCCCTGCGTAGTGATTTCCGTAATTATGATGGTTCTTAAGGTAAGAGAAACTAAAGGTGCTGATATGGATAAGGTAGGTGAAATTGTATGATAAAGCATATTGTAATGTGGAAATTCAAGGACTTCGCGGAAGGTCTTACCCGCGAGGAAAATGTAATCAAGGTTAAATCGATGCTTGAAGCCTTGCCGGAAAAAATCGATTTTATAAGAGAAATGCAGGTTCAGATAAATGTAAATCCCAAAGAGGGAATGTATGATGCCGTGCTTATCAGTGCCTTCGACAGCTTAGAGGATGTAGGCCGTTACCGTGTCCATCCCGAGCATGTAAAAATTTCTTCATACGTCGCTCTTATTAAAGAAAAAAGGGCAAGCGTTGACTTTGAGTTTTAAAACTAATATTAACTGATTAACATTTTGTTTATAGAAGGTCAACCTTTTTGAACTTTTATTGAACATTCATAAAAAAACTCGACTATTTTAAAGTTTTGTGTTAGTATTATTAAAAATGATTTTGACAGTTTTTGGAGACAAAAAAACAACAACTGTCTGTTAAGGAGGAAAAAATATATGAAAGCTGCAGAGAGTGTTCAGAACTATGCTTCTTCATTAAGAATGTATACAAATTACACTGTCAGAGCGATCAAAAAAATCTGTAAAGAGATCGGTCCCCGCCTTGCCGGTACCGATGCTGAGTACGAGGCACATAAGTACATAGCAGAAGAAATGAAAACTTGCTGTGATGAGGTGGCTATTGAAGAATTCAAGCTTGCCCCGGAAGCCTTTATGAGTTGGGTAAGAATTGATGGCGTACTTGTTATTATCGGTGTTATCTTTTCGTTGCTCGGACTTCCCGCTGTTGCAATTGCACTTACCGCACTCGCACTTGTTCTTCTTTTCTGTGAGTTTCTTATGTATTGGGAATTCTATGATTTTCTTTTTCCGAAGAAAATTTCACATAACACTGCAGGTATAAGAAGAGCGAGCGGAGAGGCTAAGCAGAGAATTATTTTCTCTGGTCATGTCGACTCTTCGCACGAATGGACTTATACCCGTCTCGGCGGTAAGATTCTTCTTTTCGCAGTAGGCGGTTACGGTGTTGTAAGTATGTTCTATCTTCTTATTTCGTCTATTCTTATCGTAGCAAAAGCAGCTTCGCCTGAGGTTCTTGAAATCCTCAAGTGGGCACAGATTGCCTGTATCCCCGGCGGCGTTTTAGTAATGTTCTTCGTAAACTTTAAGCTTACTGTTGAGGGTGCTAACGACAACCTTACAGGTACTATGTCTTCTGTAGCTATTATGAAGTATCTTGAGGACAATAACATCCGTTTCGAAAACACAGAGGTAGTTGCTCTTGCAGCAGGCTCGGAAGAATCAGGTCTCAGAGGCTCAAAAGCTTATACAAAGCGTCATCTTGACGAGCTTAAGGCTATTCCTACCGTGTTTGTGGGACTTGAAACCTTCAGAGATTATGAAAGCATGGCTATTTATGCACGTGATATGACAGGTACAGTTAAGATGGACCCCAGAGTTTGTGCTCTTGTAAAAAAAGGCGGCGAGCTTGCAGGTGTTGATCTTCCTTACAGCTCTGTTTACGTAGGCGCATCTGACGGTGCTGCTGTACAGAAGCTCGGTATTCCCGCAGTTACACTTGCCTCTATGGATCCCGGTCCACCGAGATACTATCACACAATAGGCGATACGGCTGATAATATGAATATGAAGACTATTGAAAAATGTCTTGATGTTGCGCTTCAGACACTCTTCATTTACGATGAACAGGGCCTTAAGGACAGCTATTAATTTAAGTATAACAGGTATTGCTCAGGCGGTACCTGTTTTTTCTTAAGATTATATTAATTAAATTTTATCTTAATTGACTTTGGCTTTCAGCGATGCTATAATAAAAGAAAAAAGTAGGCAGTGTAAGAAGAATATGAAGAAAAAAAGCGTTTTAACTGTTATTTTTACCGTAATTGCGGCTGTTTTGTTTTCTGCGGCATTAATTATGTCTTTATCGGAAAAGGAAAAGAATCCCTTCGGCGGTGAACCCTTTACAGAGGAAGTCACTGTCAGTGAAACAGAAGCTGAGGCTCGGACTGAGCAGCAGGTTACCGAGGCGAAGAAGATTAATAAAGAAACGGGAAGAATTATCGTAAACCCCGAGCAGGATTTATGGAATCTTGTAGTCGTTAATATGGGAAGAGAGATGCCTTCGGGATATAAGCCTGTTCTTAAAGAGATACTTTCCACGGGGTATTATATGGATGAAAGGGTAGTGCCTTTTTATGAAAAGATGTATAAGGCCGCTAAAGAGGAGGGGATAATCCTTACTCCTTATTCGGGCTACCGTTCCTATGAAAGACAGGAAAGAAACTATAAAAATTTAACGGAAACCTATATGTCCGATTACGGTCTGTCCCGTAAGGAGGCCGAAAAGAAGGCGGCGACGGTTATTCTGCCTCCGGGTACAAGTGAACATAATCTTGGATTGGCTATGGATATATGTAACACCAAGGACAGCTTCGCATTTACGGAGGAATACAAATGGCTTACGGAAAATGCACACAAATACGGCTTTATATTAAGATATACGGAAGATAAGATGGATATAACGGGTATCGTTGATGAACCGTGGCATTGGAGATTCGTGGGTACAGAGTATGCAGAGGACATAAAAAACAGCGGACTCTGTCTGGAGGAATATCTCGAGCTGAAGGGCATAGATTTCTGATAAAAAATTCAAAAAAACTATTGACAAAGAGCGTACTATGTGATAATATATCTGCACAACAAAGCAGAGCAGTGCGTTCTCACCTTCGGGATTTTGTTTCCGCTTGGTCAATAAGCTATTATTTAAGTAGTGTATTGGTGCGTGAACGGCTTGCTGTTCACGCTTTGATTTTATTCGGGAAAACCGATAAATATTTTTGGAGGTGTATGAACATCGCTATCAAAGAAATGCAAATCAATGAAGAGATTAATGACAAAGAGCTCAGAGTCATCCTCGGTGACGGTGAAGTTCTCGGCATTATGTCAGCAGAAGAAGCTTTAAAAATTGCTGAAGAAAAAAATCTTGACCTCGTTAAGATCGCTCCTCAGGCAGTTCCGCCGGTTTGTAAGATTATGGACTACGGTAAATACCGTTTTGAACAGACCAAGCGCGAAAAGGAAGCTAAGAAAAATCAACACGTTGTTGAAATCAAAGAAATCAGACTTTCGCTTAACATTGACACGCATGACTTCGAGACAAAGGTAAACCATGCAAGACGTTTCCTTACAAGCGGCAACAAGGTTAAGGTGTCTATCCGTTTCAGAGGCCGTGAAATGGCTCACACAGAACACGGTATTACCACCATGCAGCAGTTCGCTGAAGCTTGTCAGGAGTTCGGTAATCTTGAAAAGGCACCCAAGCTTGAAGGTAAATCAATGATGATGTTCCTGGCGCCCAAGCCAAAAAAGTAATAACAGGAGGAATTAACAATGCCTAAAATTAAAACACACAGCGGTGCAAAGAAACGTTTTAAGCTTTCCAAGAATGGTAAGCCCATCCGTTATCATGCAAACAAATCACACATCCTTACAAAGAAGAACACAAAGCGTAAGAGAGGTCTTCGTCAGACAACTGTAGCTGATAAGACAAACGAGAAGCAGATTAAGCGTCTTATTCCTTACAAATAATTCACAAAAACAACTTAATTTTATAACTAACGGAGGTACTTAATCATGGCTCGTATTAAAGGCGCAATGATGACTCGTAAGAGAAGAAATAAAGTATTAAAGCTTGCTAAGGGTTATTACGGCTCAAAGCACAGCCTCTTCAAGACAGCTAAGCAGGCTGTTATGAAGTCAGGCAACTACGCATACATCGGCAGAAAGCAGAAGAAGAGAGATTTCCGCCGTCTTTGGATCACCAGAATTTCTGCAGCTTGCAAGGCAAACGGCATGAACTACTCCACATTTATGAACGGCCTTAAGAAAGCAGACATCACTCTCAACAGAAAGATGCTCTCAGAAATCGCTATCGCTGATCCCGCAGCTTTCACAGCTCTTGTTGAAAAAGCAAAGGCAGCTCTTTAATTTAAAAAATTACGTCCGAGATTATTTTTCTCGGGCGTATTTGTGTTTTTAAAAGGAACATAAAAATACTTGAAAAGGGGTAAAATGATGAACAGACTTGACAGTGTTTCCAATGAAAAAATCAAAACAGCAGTAAAAATCGCCTCATCATCAAAGATGAGAAAAGAAACAGGTCTGTTCTTTTTAGAGGGACTTCGTCTGTGCCGAGACAGCGCCTTAACGGGTACTGTCATAAGATATTCATTCGTTACCGATAAGGCTTATGAAAAGTACAGAGATGATGCTGGATTTATCTTTTCCGCTTCCCGGGAGAGCTATCTGATTTCCGAAGCGGTAGCCGATAAGCTTTCTCTTACTCAGACCTCGCAGGGCTTTTTCTGCCTGTGCGAAAAAAGTGATGCCTTTACTCTTTCTTCCGTCGATGCTGAGGGTAAATACATCGCTCTCGAAAACATACAGGATCCCGCCAATCTGGGTGCTATCTGCCGTACTGCGGAGGCTCTCGGAATAAGAGGCGCTATCCTTTATTCCTGCTGTGACCGTTTTTCTCCTAAAAGTCAGCGCGCAGCTATGGGTTCACTTCTGAGACTTCCCGTAATTGAAAGTGAAAATCTGTGCGATGACATAGAAAAGCTGAAGAATATGGGTATGAAGGTCTATGCCACATCTCCCGATTCTACTGCGAAAAAAATAACCGAGACACCTATGAAGGGCGGAGTAATCTGCGTTATAGGCAACGAGGGTAACGGCGTAAGCGAAGAAGTGTTTTCTCTTTGCGAAAAAATTACCATTCCCATGCAGGGTAATGCCGAATCGCTTAATGCTTCAATGGCAGCAGCTATAACTATGTGGGAGATGATGAGATAAATGGATAATGAAATCTATTGGCTCTGGCTGCAGGGTGCCTCAGGCTATGCGAAGCCTGTCAAAAGTCTTATCAATGCTTTCGGTGATGCAAAAAACATTTATGAAGCTTCGTCTGAAGCTTTGAAATCAGCAGGAATTGAAGGCTACGGACCTAAGGTAATCGGCAGAATTAAGGATGAGGATATAGAGAAATACTATGATACCTACGATTTCTGCCGTAAGCACAGAATACATATTATAACTCCCGACAGTAAATTTTATCCTGAAAAACTTCTTGAAATCGAAAATTTTCCTCTCGCTCTTTATGTAAGAGGCGATTATACATGTCTGAATGCAGAAAATGCACTGGGTGTTATCGGAAGCCGAACACCGTCACAGTACGGAGAAGAGGCGACGGAGACTATAGTAAGTCAGCTTTGTGATAACGGTGTGCTTATCGTAAGCGGCGGCGCTCTCGGAATTGACTCCATAGCACACAGAACAGCTATAGAGTGCGGCGGTAAAACAGTACTCGTTATGGGCTGCGGTCACGGCTCGGGTTATCTCCCTGAAAACAGTGCACTGCGCAGAAGAGTTGCTGAAAACGGTGCTCTCATTACGGAATATCCGCCATACTTTAATGTTACACCGGGCACCTTTCCGCAAAGAAACCGTATTATTTCCGGTATGACAAGCGGTGTGGTTATAGCTGAAGCGGCTAAAATCAGCGGTACCTTCAGTACGGCAAGACACGCTATAAAGCAGGGCAGAGACCTTTTTGTGCTTCCCGGTGACATAAAAAGCGGAAACTACGAAGGCTCCAACCAGCTCATAACTGAGGGTGCAAAGCCTGTTTTTTCAGCTAAGGACATAATTCCCTGGGCAAAGATAAAGAAAATAAGTGAACCGAAAACAGGTAAGCCCTTCGAAAATATCGACCTGGAGGCTTCTTCTTACAAGAAGAGGGGGAAGAAAAAATCCTCCGATGAGGTGAAAACGGAGACAATAATCGAAAAAGAAGAAAAAATTATACAAAAAAATGAAAAAATTACTCCGGAAACTATTTCTAAAAATGCTGAAATAGTGTATAATATAATGTCCGACGGTGTATGTGATTCTGACGGCATAATCCGTGAATCGGGTCTGGAGGTAAGAAAGGTTCTTTCGGCTCTTACTGAGCTTGAAATGAACGGAATAATCCTTAAGGTAAGCTCCGACAGCTACCGTCTTAATTAATAAATTTATGAAAAGGTGAAATATATGGCAAATTTAATTATTGTCGAGTCTCCCTCGAAGGCAAAAACTCTTAAGAACTATCTTGGAGCAGGTTATAACATAGTCGCTTCAAAGGGACACATAAGAGATTTACCTGCAGCGAGACTCAGTGTAGACGTAAAAAACGATTTTGCGCCTAAGTACAGCATAGTAAAGGGAAAGGAAAAGCTTGTCAAAGAACTTAAAACAGCAGTAGCTGAAAGTGATGAGGTTTTTCTTGCAACCGACCCTGACCGTGAAGGAGAGGCAATTTCTTGGCATCTTGCTGAAATCTTAGGTCTTGATCTTAATAAACTTAACAGAGTTACTTTTAACGAAATTACCAGAACGGGCGTTAAAAATGGTATGGCTAATCCGCGTAAGGTTGACCTTGATTTGGTTAATGCGCAGCAGGCCAGACGTATTTTAGACCGTCTCGTAGGCTACAAGCTCAGCCCCTTTGTTTCACAGAAAATCAGAAGAGGGCTTTCTGCGGGCCGCGTTCAGAGCGTGGCTGTCAGAATGATAGTTGACAGAGAAAACGAAATCCGTGCCTTCAACCCCGAAGAATACTGGTCACTCGAAGCTAAGTTCAATGTCTCGAGAAAGACTCTTACAGCTTCCTTCTACGGTGACGAGACAGGTAAGCTTGAGCTTAAAAATCAGGAGCAGACCGACGAAATAATTTCTCGTCTTGACGGAGCAAAATATTTCATCAGCTCGCTTAAAAACGGCACAAGAAAGAAAAATCCCGCACCGCCCTTTATCACTTCGACTCTTCAGCAGGAGGCGTCTAAAAAGCTCGGCTTCAGAGCTGAAAGAACTATGAAAATTGCTCAGGAGCTTTACGAGGGTGTCACTGTACCCGGATACGGCTCTATCGGTCTTATTACTTATATGAGAACGGACTCTCTCCGTATTTCCGAAGAGGCGAGACAGGCTACCGAGGAGTTTATCAAGGATAACTTCGGCGCTAAATACCTTCCTGAGAAGCCTCGTTATTACAAATCAAGGAGTAACGCTCAGGACGGACACGAAGCTATCAGACCTTCTACCGTATCCATTACACCTGCTCAGGTTAAGGACAGCCTTACTCCCGAGCAGCATAAGCTTTACACTCTTATATGGAACCGCTTTGTAGCTTCGCTTATGGCTTCCTGTGTACAGAATACCCAGAAAATCGAAATCAAGGGTGTAAAGGACAGTGAAGATAAGTTCTGTCTTTTTACGGCAAGCGGTTATTCAGTGAAGTTTGACGGCTTTACGGCACTTTATGACCTCGGTGACAAGGACGAGGATAAATCAAAGCTTCCCGAGGGTCTTTCTAACGGTGATGACCTTAAGCTTAAAGCTCTCGATAAGGAGCAGCACTTTACTCAGTCGCCTGCAAGATATACCGAAGAGTCACTTATCAAAACTCTCGAAGAAAACGGTGTAGGCAGACCGAGTACTTATGCTACCATTATCTCCACTATCGTAAAGCGTGAATATGTGGTAAGAAAAGCCAAACAGCTTGTTCCCACAGAATTGGGCGAGGCTATAGTAAATCTTCTTAAGGAGAAATTCAAAAATATAGTCAATATCAAATTTACGGCACAGCTCGAAAGCGATCTTGACCGTGTAGGTGAGGGTACACAGGATTACATCAAAATGCTTCACGAATTCTATGGCGATTTCGAGGACACGCTTCAGAAGGCTAAGACTGAAATGGACGGTGTAAAGATTCAGCTTAAGGAAGATGAAACGGATATTCCCTGCGAAAAGTGCGGAAGAATGATGGTAATTAAGGTTGGCAGATTCGGCAAATTCCTTGCCTGTCCCGCTTATCCCGAATGTAAGACAACTAAGCCTTATGTAATCGAAACCGAGGCTACCTGTCCCGTATGCGGCGGCAAGGTTATTTCTAAGAAATCAAAAAGAGGCTATACCTTCTTCGGCTGCGACAAATGGCCTGAATGTAACTTTATGACCTGGGATAAGCCCACTAATGAAAAATGCCCCAAATGCGGCAAATCACTTTTCAAGGCAAAGGGCGGTATGCTTAACTGTCTCGACGAAAAGTGCGGCTATTCAGCCAAAGCCACTCGTAAAAAGAAGGGCGAATAATCATAAAAAACGAAAAAAAGGCGGTGAAAAAATGAGCGATGAAGCAGTAAAAGTAATAGGCGCAGGTCTGGCTGGCGTAGAAGCGTCGTGGCATCTTGCAAATGCGGGAATAAAAACCGAGCTTTACGAAATGAAGCCTCTTAAGTTTTCGCCTGCTCATAAAAAGCCGACCTTTGCAGAGCTTGTCTGCTCTAATTCTCTTAAAGCCGAAAGAGTCGAATCTGCTGCAGGTCTTCTTAAGGAGGAAATGCGAAGACTTGGTTCGATCTGTGTGGAATGTGCCTATGAATGTAAGGTTCCTGCCGGTGGCGCTTTAGCCGTGGACAGAGACGAATTCTCCCGACTGATTACCGAAAAGATTTCTTCTCATCCGAATATCTCGGTTATAAATGAAGAGGTTACGGATATTCCCGACGGTAATGTGATTATCGCTGCAGGACCCTTGGCAAGTGATGCCCTGAGTGAAAAAATTGCAGAAATATGCGGAAGCGGACTGCATTTCTTTGATGCGGCGGCGCCTATTGTCACTCTCGAAAGCATAGATATGGAAAGCGCCTTCTGCGCCTCGAGATATGAAAGAGGCGGAGAGGATGACTATATTAACTGTCCGATGAATAAAGAGGAATATGAGGCATTTTACGATGCGCTTATAAATGCCGAGAGCGCAGAAACCCATTCCTTTGATAAAAGAAAGGATGTTTATGAAGGGTGTATGCCTATCGAGGTTATGGCCTCCAGAGGAAAGGACACTATGCGTTTCGGACCTCTCAAGCCTGTAGGTCTGCGCGACCCGAGAACGGGACACCGACCCTGGGCAGTGCTTCAGCTTCGTAAGGAAAACAGTAAGGGAACACTTTTTAATCTTGTCGGATTTCAAACTAACCTCAAATTCGGTGAGCAGAAGAGAGTTTTCTCTATGATTCCTGCCCTACGAAATGCCGAGTTTATCCGCTACGGAGTGATGCACAGAAATACCTTTATTGATTCTCCGAGACTTCTTAAGGGTGATTTCAGCTTCAGAGAAAGACCCTCTCTTTTCTTTGCAGGTCAGATAACCGGTGTAGAGGGTTATATGGAGTCAGCCGCCTCAGGTATAATGGCCGGTATGAATATGGTTAGATACCTTAAGGGTGAAGAAGCCTGCATACTTCCGGAAACTACGATGATAGGAGCTCTGAGCAGATATATAAGCGACCCGACAGTTACAAATTTTCAGCCAATGGGAGCTAATTTCGGTGTTCTGCCTCCCATCGAGCCTAAAATAAGAGATAAAAAGGAACGCTATAAGGCTCTTTCTGAAAGAGGCCTTAAGGATTTCGAAAATTGCCTGAACGGAGGGGATAAATAATGAGCAAAGAAGATTTTGAAAGGGTAATTGGCTATGAGTTCAGAAATAAGGAGCTTTTACAGACAGCACTTACTCATTCCTCTTACGCCAATGAAAAGCATCTTAACGGCGATTGTAATGAAAGGTTGGAGTTTTTAGGAGACTCAGTTCTCGGAATAATTACCGCCGAATATTTTTATCATAATCTTAATCATCTTCCCGAGGGTGAAATGACTAAAAAAAGAGCAGCCTGTGCCTGTGAAAAGTCCCTTCACGGCTTTGCTAAAGAAATAGATCTGGGTAAATATATTTTACTCGGAAGAGGCGAGGAAAGAATGGGCGGAAGAAAGCGTGCCTCTATTCTTGCCGATGCCTTCGAGGCTGTAATCGGAGCCATTTATCTTGACGGAGGACTTGAGAATGCTAGAAGATTTGTTCTTGACTTCGTAAAGAAAGCAGCTGATGAACAGCTTTCCTTCGTCGATTACAAGACGGTTTTACAGGAAATCATACAGAAAAATCCCGATGAGCATCTTTCTTATGCAGTAGTGGCCGAAAGCGGTCCCGACCACGATAAACGCTTCGAGGTTGAGGTTTATCTTAACAGTAATACTATCGGATGCGGTAAGGGAAAGAGTAAAAAGATAGCTGAACAGCAGGCTGCCAAGCAGGCTCTTGAGCTTATGGGTGTGAAGTTTTGAAGCATATAAATGTAGCATTATTTGTACCTGATGAGGGATGTCCCCACAGATGCAGCTTCTGTAATCAGAAAACTATTTCCGGTAAAAGCAAGCCGCTTACTGTCGAGGATATAGAAAAGGCTGTCGAAACTGCTGTCAGCACTTCTGACTGCGGTGAGGGAGAGATAGCATTTTTCGGAGGAAGCTTCACAGCGATAGAAAGAAGCTATATGCTCTCTCTGTTGAAAAAAGGAAAAGAATATGTGGATAAGGGACTTTTTAAGGGAATAAGAATTTCTACCCGACCCGACTGTATTGATGCAGAAATTCTTACTCTCTTAAAGGAAAACGGAGTTACTTCCATTGAGCTCGGCTGTCAGAGTATGGATGATGAGGTTCTTTCTCTTAATGAAAGAGGCCACTCATCCTCCGATGTGGTAAAGGCGGCAGCCTTGATAAAAGAGTATGGATTTGAATTCGGAGTACAGATGATGACAGGCCTCTACGGTGATACCCGTGAAAAAGCTGTCGAAACAGCCGAAAAGCTTATTTCTCTGAGACCTGACACGGCGAGAATTTATCCTACAGTTGTTCTCGAAAACACCCGTCTTGCCGAGCTTTACGAAAAGGGCGAGTATATTCCCCAGACTACCGATGAAGCGGCAGACCTTTGTGCGGAGCTTCTGCTGATGTTTTATGAGGCTGATATAAGGGTTATAAGACTCGGCCTTCATTCGGGCGGCAATGTGGAGGAGGGCTTCGTTGCAGGAGCCTATCATCCCGCCTTCAGAGAATTGGCGGAAAGCAGAATATATCTCAGAAAAATAAAGGAAGAAATCGAAAAAGAAAATATTCCCAAAGGAAAAACGGAAATTACGGTGGGAAGCAAATATATTTCGATGGCATCAGGTCAGAAGAGGTCGAATATAAATGCGCTTTCCGCTTTGGGCTATGAAGTTAAAATAACAGGAAACAGTGACTATAAAAAATATGAAGTAAGTGTGAGGTTAACACAATGATATTAACATCACTTGAAATGCAGGGATTCAAATCCTTCCCCGAAAAAACAGTGCTTACCTTCGGTAAGGGCATTACGGCAGTTGTCGGTCCTAACGGAAGCGGAAAAAGTAACATCTCCGATGCTGTAAGATGGGTTCTCGGCGAGCAGTCGAGTAAGTCCCTGCGCGGCTCTAAAATGGAGGATGTTATCTTTGACGGTACGAAAATCCGAAAGGCTCACGGCTTTGCGCAGGTAACGCTCCGTCTCGATAACAAGGACAGGTCCATAAAGGGTGCAGATACCGATGAGGTTGCCGTAACGAGAAGATATTACCGTTCAGGTGAAAGTGAATATAAAATCAACGGCGTAAATGTCCGTCTTAAGGATGTCCACGAGCTGTTTATGGATACAGGTCTCGGCAGAGACGGTTATTCTATGGTCAGCCAGGGCAAGATAGCCGACATGGTCAGCGGTAAGGGTAAGGAATGCCGTGATATGCTCGAAGAAGCGGCAGGTATTTCCTCTTACAGATACAGAAGAAATGACTCACTTAAAAAGCTCGGACAAGCTGAAGATAATCTTGTCCGCTTAAGAGATATTCTATCCGAGCTTGAAGGAAGAATCGGACCTCTTAAGCATCAGAGCGAAAAGGCTGAAAAATTTCTCGTTCTCGCTGGGGAGAAGAAAGAGCTTGAAATCGGCTTATGGCTTTATAATATCGATAAAATCCGTGATGAGCTTCGTAAGCAGGAGGATAATATCGCTATCGCATCGGGTCATTACGCCTCTACGGAAGAGGAGCTTTCCGAAATCGAGCGTATGATCGAAAAAAGCATCGCCGATACACAGAATATAAACATTAAAATCGACGAAATACGTCAGGGTATCTCTCTTTTAGAGGAAAAGGCCGCTAATGCAGGCAGTGAGCAGGCGGTTTTAAGAAACTCTATCGCTCATAATAATGAAACGATTGATAGAATTTCCCGTGACAGATATGATTCTGAAAGCAGTCAGAATCAGCTTCTTAAGGAAATAGAAAACGAAGAGAAGCTTATTCTTCAGATTAAGAGCATACGCGAAGAAAAAACCGCTGAGCTCGAAAAGGTAAATGACGAGCTTGAAAGAATGCAAAGTGAGGGCGGCTCACTTCTTGACGAATCTAATGAAATCGCGAGAACCGTGGCACTTCTCACAAAAGAGCTCGCTGACTGCCGTGTATCAGTTTCTACGGCTCTTTCCTCCATCGGTGAAATCAAGGCAAGAGTCGAGGTTATCGATTCACTTATTTCTCAGAGACAGGAGACCGTTGACGCATTAAGTCAGGAAAAATCACGAAGTGAAAAGGCTCTTTCTGACTGTGAAAAGGAAATAGAAGAGCTTACAAATTCAGTAGAGGGTTATACCTTAAGGTTTAAAAATAAGGATGCAAAGGCTGATTCTCTTAAGAAGGAGCTTGACGAAAAATCCTTTGATGCCCAGAGAGTAGCCTCTAAAATTAAAATGCTCGAAGAGCTTGAAAAGAGTATGGAGGGTTATTCGGGCGCAGTTAAAAAGGTAATCAAGGAAAGCGAAAAGGGTGCTTTAAAGGGTATCCACGGTACACTTTCTCAGCTTATCTCCGTTAAGGAGGAGTATGCGGTTGCTATAGAAACTGCACTCGGAAATGCCGTTCAGAATATCGTTACCGAAACCGAAAACGATGCAAAGGCTGCCATTAATTATCTTAAAAGCTCAAATGCAGGACGAGCCACCTTCCAGCCTGTATCCTCTGTCAAGGGTAAAGGCTTACAGGAAGACGGACTTGAGGATTGCTACGGTTATATCGACATAGCTACTAATCTTCTTTCTTATGATGAAAAGTATACTGAGATTATTTCTTCTCTTCTCGGTAAAACGGTAATAGCTGAGGATTTAAGCTGTGCTATTACTATCGGTAAAAAATACTCCCACCGTTTTAAGATTGTCACTCTCGACGGTCAGGTTGTAAATCCCGGCGGCTCTATGACAGGCGGTTCGGCCATACAGAATATCGGTATCCTTTCCCGAGGTAACGAAATCGAAAAGCTGAAGGAAAAGGAAAAGACACTCACACAGACTGTATCCGACCTTCAGAATCAGTATGATAAAATTGATGAGGAGCTCGCGCATATCAGCCGTGAGCTTGAAACTGAGAAAGAAAGTCTTTTAGCGGCTCAGGAAGAAAAAATCCGTCTCGAGGGACAGTTCAATCTTATCTGTGAGCAGTTCTATACAGCTAAAAGCGCTGTAGATGAGCTGACAGGTGAAAAGAACAGTGCCGACGAGAGAATCGCCGGAATCCGCGCCTCCTGCGATGAGGCAAGCAAAAAGGTCGGTGAGCTTACCAAGGCCATTGAGAATAAAGAGGCAGAGGGTGAATCTCTCGGCAGAAAGAGAAGTGAGCTTTCTGAAAAAAGAGAGGAAATCGCTTCAGCTATCTCGAAGCTGAATATGGATATCCACGGCGCTGATAAGGATCTTACAGCACGTACACAGGCTCTTAATTTCCTTAAGGCGAGACTTATCGACCATGAGGACAGAGATAAACAGCTCGATACTGAAATCGAAGCGATAAAAACCAGAAATGCTCAGATCGAAAAAGAAATAGAAGCACTTTCCCTTCTCACCGAAAGCATTCATCTCGAAAGTGAAAAGTCCAAACAGGAAATCATTTCGTTGCAGAAAAAGAGAAGCGAAGAGGAGGAGCGTTCTTCTAAGCTTCGTGTGAACGAAAGAGCTAAGAGTGCCGAAAGAGAAAAAATCAGCGGAGAGCTTGCCCGTCTCGAGGAAAGAAAAGAGACGATGAATAAGGATTACGAGGATACTTTAGGTAAGCTGTATGACGAATATCAGCTGACAAAGCGTGAGGCTGAGGCTGTAGCAGAGCGTCCTGAGGATCCCAAGGGTGCACAGAAGAGACTTCACGAAATAAAAGGCTCTATCAGAGCACTCGGCTCTGTTAATGTGGGTGCTATCGAGGAATACAAGGAAGTAAGCGAGCGCTATGAGTTTATGTCAACTCAGGTGGGCGATGTGGAAAAGAGTAAGCGTGAGCTTATACGTCTCATTGGTGAGCTTACAGATAAAATGTCCACACAGTTCAGAGAGCAGTTCACGAAAATAAACCATAATTTCAATGAAACCTTCTGTGAGCTTTTCGGAGGCGGTAAGGCAGAGCTTATTCTCGAAGACCCCGCTGATGTTCTCGAAAGTAACATTGACATAAAATTACAGCCGCCGGGCAAAAATGTTAAACGTCTCGACTCTCTTTCGGGCGGTGAAAAGGGACTTTCGGCCATCGCACTACTTTTCGCGATTATGAAGGTTAATCCTGCACCTTTCTGTATCTTTGACGAGGTTGAGGCTGCTCTTGACGACGTAAACGTAACGAGATATGCCCAGTATGTAAGACGAATGACTGAAAACACGCAGTTTATTCTTATTACTCACCGTCGCGGCACTATGGAAGAGGCAGATATGCTTTACGGTATAACCATGCAGGAGCAGGGCGTGTCGAAGCTTCTTGAGCTTAAGACGGCTGAGCTTGCGAAATCACTTGGAATTACAGAATAAGGAGAATTTGATATGGGTATTTTTAAAAAGTTCGGCTTCGGACTAAAAAAGACCAGAGAAGGTATGACAGGCAGAATCGAAGATGTTCTCGGTGCATACGAAGAAATTACTGACGATTTATTTGACGACCTTGAGGAAGCACTCATTATGGGTGACGTTGGTGTTAAAACCGCCACAGACATAGTAGAAGAGCTTCGTAAAAGAGTAAATAAAAACGAAGTGCGCAATCCCAAGCACGCTAAAATGATTATCGCTGACATCGTAGCTGATATGATTGACGGCGGTGAGGATATGGGTCTTATCACCATTCCCTCGGTTATCCTTGTAATCGGTGTTAACGGTGTAGGTAAAACCACCACTATCGGTAAATTAGCCGCTATGTATAAAAAAGAAGGTAAAAAGGTAATCTTGGGTGCCGCAGATACCTTCCGTGCCGCCGCTATCGAGCAATTAGAGGTATGGGCTGACAGAGCAGGTGTAGACATCGTTAAGCATAAAGAGGGTGCAGACCCTGCCGCAGTAGTTTACGATACTATCAGCGCAGGTATCTCCCGTGACTGTGACATCATTATCTGCGACACAGCCGGCAGACTTCATAACAAGAAAAACCTTATGGATGAGCTTGCTAAGATTTACCGTGTGGTAGAAAAGGAGCTTCCTTACGCTGACCGTGAAATTCTTCTCGTTCTCGACGCTACCACAGGTCAGAACGCAGTAAGCCAGGCTAAAGAATTTATGAACGTAGCCGAGCTTACGGGTATCGCTCTTACCAAGCTTGACGGTACTGCAAGAGGCGGTGTGGTCCTCGCCATCAAGAATGAGCTTAAACTTCCTGTCAAGTTCATTGGTGTCGGTGAACAGATTGACGATTTACAGCCTTTCAATCCCAAAGTATTTGCAAAGGCTCTCTTTGAAGACACATCAACAGTTGAGGAGGAATGAGAATGAAAATTCTTATAGCCACCCATAATAAACATAAGCTTACCGAGATGGCACGCATCCTTTCACCAATGGGCTACGAGGTAGTTACAGACACGGATATAGGCATCGAGCTTACTGATGTGGAAGAAACAGGCACCACCTTTATGGAAAATGCCCGTATAAAAGCCGAAAGCGGATGTAAGGAAAGCGGTCTTATCTGTATTGCCGATGACAGCGGACTTTGTGTGGACGCACTTGACGGTGAGCCGGGCGTTTACTCTGCACGCTACAGCGGTGTACACGGTGACGATGAAGGTAACATAGTTAAGCTTTTAGAAAATCTTGACGGTGTATCCGATGAAAAGAGAACAGCTTATTTCGCCTGCGCTATCTGTGTGAGCTTCCCCGACGGCAAAGAGATTACTGCCGAGGGTAAATGCCACGGTAAAATCGGCTATGTAAAAAAAGGTGAAAACGGCTTCGGCTATGACCCTGTGTTTATGGTAGGGGATAAGAGTCTCGCCGAAATGACCGCAGAGGAGAAGGATGCTATCAGCCACAGAGGTAATGCACTTAAGGTGCTTGAAGAAAAATTAAGATAATTTTACGATATAATCAGAGGAGCAAATTAAATGACAGGTAAAGAAAGAGCAGCATTCAGAGCGCAGGCAAACCATCTTGAGCCTCTTTTTCAGGTAGGCAAGGGAGGTATGTCCGATGCTCTCATAAAGCAGACAGATGATGCCTTAAGAGCCAGAGAGCTTATCAAAGTAAAGGTTCTTTTAGAGTCATCACCCATCACACCGAGACAGACAGCCGATGAGCTTGCCGCCGCTACGGGTGCTGAGGTTATTCAGGTTATCGGCGGTGTTATAGTTCTCTGGAGAGAAAGCCCTGAGCTTAAGGAAAAGGCTTTACAGAAGGAAAAGAATAAGAAGAAGGCAGCAAAGCTTCAGAGAGAAAAGCAGCTCGCATTAAAAAAAGAGAAAAACAAAAAATTTGCATTTAAGGGCGCAAAGAAAGGCTGATAATAATGCGTATCGGTATTTTCGGCGGTACCTTTAATCCGCCTCATAAGGGCCATAAAAAATTAGCGCTTAATATCAAAGAAAAGGCTGATCTTGACAGAATTATTATAATTCCTACCTTTACTCCTCCCCATAAGGAGGGGAAGGACCTGGCAAGCGGTGAACACAGAATAAAAATGTGCGAGATGATGTTTACTGAGGATTTTTTCACCGTAAGCGATATGGAAATAAGCCGCCGGGATAAAAGCTATACTTATTATACCTTGCTCGAGCTTAAGAAGGTCTGTCCTGATGATGAGCTGTTTCTGATTATCGGCTCGGATATGCTTCTGAGCTTTCATACATGGTTCCGCTACGAGGATATACTTCCTATGGTTACTCTTTGTGTGGCTACCAGAGAGGATAAGGTAGATTACAGCGAGCTTCTTGCTTATTCAAAGGATGTCCTCGGACTCGGTAAAAATGAAATAATAATAGCTGACACCGAGCCTTATGAATGTAGCTCGACGGATGTCAGACAGCAGCTTTCGCTCGGTCTTGATGCTGCATATATGACAGGCAGAGAAATATATGATTATGCCAGACTTAACCTTCTCTATGAAAGTCCTTTTTCGGAATATAAGAGGCTTTTGAGGGATAGGCTCGACGATTACCGCTTTCTTCATTCTCTGAATGTGGCAGAATCAGCCGCTTTTCTTGCCGATATGTACGGTGAAGACAGAGACAAAGCTTATTTCGCAGGTCTGCTTCACGATATAATGAAAAATGAAAATAAGTCAGATATGTTGAAATTGATGGAAAAAGGTGGTATAATATTAAGCCGTACCGAGAAAGCCAATCCGAAGCTGTGGCACGCTATAGCAGGGGAGTGCTGTCTGAGAACAGAGCTCGGTATTAAGGATGAAGAAATACTTTCCGCGGTCCGTTATCATACTACGGGTAAAGAGGCTATGAGTCTTTTCGATAAGATTATCTATGTAGCCGATTATATCTCAGCTGAGAGAAATTATCCCGATGTGGAAACTATGAGGAGTTTGGCCGTAGGAAATACCCTTGACGAAGCATGTCTGTACTCCCTTCAATACACACTTAAAAGCCTTTCGGAAAAGAAGGGGATTATCCATGAGGACAGTCTTGCATTCTATAATGACCTTATCATTAATATGAAACAGTAATATAAAGGAGCTATTTATGACAGAACTTGAACTTTCCAAAGAAATAGTAAAGGTACTCGATAAGAAAAAGGCGATAGATATAAAGGTTATCGAAATAACCGAGCATTCTATCGTTGCCGATTATTTTGTTATCGCCTCGGGTACATCTAATACCCATGTAAAGGCTCTCGCTGACGAGGTAGAGTATGAGCTCAGTCAGAAGGGAGTAGAGCCTCATCACATCGAGGGAAGAGCTACAGGCTGGATTTTACTCGATTACACAGGTGTTCTCGTACATGTTTTCACAGGTGAAAGCCGTGACTATTATAACCTTGAACGCTTATGGCAGGACGCAAAAACAGTCGATATTTCCGATATAATCACGGAAGATTGATTTTAAATAAAGAAAAAATTAAACGGAGTGATAAATTTGAATTACGATTTCAGAAATGCCGAAACAAAATGGCAGAAGAAATGGGAGGATTCAGGAGTATTTGAAGCAAAGGATAATTCCGATAAAAAGAAGTTTTATGCTCTTGTAGAATTCCCTTATCCCAGCGGTGCAGGTATGCATGTGGGACACATCAAGGCTTATTCAGGCCTCGAGGTAATTTCCAGAAAGCGCAGAATGGAAGGCTATAATGTTCTTTTCCCCATCGGCTTTGACGCTTACGGTCTTCCTACAGAAAACTACGCTATCAAAACAGGCATCCATCCCCGTCAGGTTACTGACACAAATATTGCCAAATTCACAAGCCAGCTTAAAAGAGTAGGCTTCTCCTTCGATTGGAACAGAGTGGTTGACACTACAGAAGAGGGTTATTATAAGTGGACACAGTGGATTTTCCTTAAGATGTTTGAAAACGGTCTTGCTTTCAGAGATAAGACTCTCGTTAACTACTGCCCCTCCTGTAAGGTTGTTCTTTCCAATGAAGACTCTCAGGGCGGTAAGTGTGATATATGCCACAGTGATATCATACAGAAGTCAAAGGACGTTTGGTATCTCCGCATCACCGAATATGCCGATAAGCTTCTCGAGGGTCTCAAGGAAGTCGATTATCTTCCCAATGTAAAGCTTCAGCAGGAAAACTGGATCGGTAAATCAACAGGTGCCTTCGTTAACTTCGATGTTAAGGATACAGAGGAAACTCTCCGTATTTACACTACCCGTCCCGATACACTTTTCGGTGTAACCTTTATGGTTATGGCTCCCGAGCATCCTATGCTTGATAAGTATAAGGGTATGATTAAAAACTTCGGTGATGTAGAAAATTACAGAACCGAATGTGCTAAAAAAACAGAGTTCGAAAGAACTCAGCTCGTTAAGGATAAGACAGGCGTCAAGCTTGACGGTTTTGTTGCTATCAATCCTGTTAACGGCAAGGAAATTCCTATCTTTATTTCCGACTATGTTATGATGGGCTACGGTACAGGTGCTATAATGGCTGTACCTGCTCACGACCAGAGAGACTATGACTTCGCTAAAAAATTCGGCGTAGACATTATCGAGGTTATCAAGGGCGGAGATATGGCTGTCGAGGCTTACACAGGCGACGGCGAAATGGTTAACTCCGATTACCTTAACGGCTACACAGATAAGAAATCCTCAATTGCCCGTGTTCTTGAAGAGCTCGAAAAGAAGGGTATCGGCGAAAAAGGTGTTCAGTATAAGATGAAGGACTGGGCATTCAACCGTCAGCGTTACTGGGGTGAACCTATTCCCATCGTTCACTGTGAAAAGTGCGGTATGGTTGCTGTACCTTATTCAGAGCTTCCTCTTAAGCTTCCCGATGTCGAAAACTTTGAGCCCGGTCAGGACGGCGAAAGCCCTCTCGCTAAAATTGATTCCTTCGTAAACTGCACCTGTCCTAAGTGCGGCGGCGCAGCCAAAAGAGAAACCGACACTATGCCTCAGTGGGCAGGCTCATCCTGGTATTTCCTCCGTTATATAGATCCTCATAACGATAATGAGCTTGCAAATATGGATAAGCTTAAGTATTGGATGCCCGTTGATTGGTATAACGGCGGTATGGAGCATGTTACCCGCCATCTTATCTATTCACGCTTCTGGCATAAGTTCCTTTACGATATCGGTGCCGTTCCCTGCGCTGAGCCTTATGCGAAGAGAACTGCTCAGGGTCTTATTCTCGGTCCTGACGGTGTAAAGATGAGTAAGTCACGCGGTAATGTTATCGACCCCAATGAGGTAGTAGATGTTTACGGTGCTGACGTTCTCCGTACTTATGTACTCTTTATGGGTGACTACGAACAGGCTGCTCCTTGGTCAGAAAGCTCCGTTAAGGGCTGTAAGCGCTTCGTAGACCGTATCTGGAATCTTCAAGAAATCCTCACCGACGGCGACGAATATTCAGCTGAGCTTTCATCCTCATTCCACAAGACTGTAAAGAAGGTTACCGAAGACATCGAAGCCCTTAAGTATAACACAGCTATCGCTGCTCTTATGACACTCCTTAACGGTATTTACAATAAAGGTGCAATCAATAAGGCGGAGCTCAAGACACTTCTCCTTCTTGTCAATCCCTTTGCTCCTCATGTAACAGAAGAACTCAATTCCGTTGTTTTTGCCGACAGTAAAATGCTCGCTGAAACACAGTGGCCTACCTTTGACGTAGCAAAGTGCGTGGACGATGAAATCGAAATCGTAGTACAGATTAACGGTAAGGTTAAGGTTAAGATTAATGTTGCCGCTGATATTGAAGCTGCTGACGCTATCGCTGTAGCTAAGGCAGACGAAAAGATAGCTTCCGAAATCGCAGGAAAAACTATCGTAAAAGAGCTTTATGTTAAGGGAAGACTCGTAAATATCGTAGTAAGATAAGATTTTTTAGTGTTTTTTGCGAAAAAAAATAAAAAACACGCAAAATATCTTGTTATTGTTTTAAAAATTCTCTTGACAAGCGCTAGTCAATAATGTATAATATTTTTCGTATCCTTAACGGAAATATACCCCTGCTAACAGGTAAGGGAGGGAAATATAAATGAGTCAGGTAAAAGTTAAAGAGAACGAGTCACTCGACAGCGCTCTCAGACGTTTTAAGAGACAGACTTCACGCGATGGTATCATTCAGGAAGTTCGTAAAAGAGAACACTATGAAAAGCCTTCAGTAGCAAGAAAAAAGAAGTCTGAAGCTGCTCGTAAGCGTAAATTTAAGTAATTGAATTGCAAAAATCACCCGAGGGCTTAATACCTTTGGGTGATTTTTTCTTTATGATAGTATTTTAAAAGGTTCGGTGATATTATGATTAACAAACTTAAAGCTTATCTTAAGGAAAAGGGTGCTGCCGCACTTATTATGAGTGAGGAAAATATATGCTATTTCACTTCCTTCCATTCATCTAACGGCTATCTTTTGGTAACAGGCGATAAGGCTGTCTTTCTGACTGATTCCCGTTATATTGAAGCCGCACAGAATAAGATTACATCCTGCGATGAAATTCTTCAGCTTAAGTCTATGGAAGCTGACCTTGTACCTCTTACCGAAAAAATGGGTATCAAAGTCCTTGAGCTCGAAAGCGAAAGAATTACTGTTTCGAGATATCAGAAAATAAAAGAGCTTATGCCGAGTGTTAATGTTACCTGTGACGGCAGTCTCGACAGAGCTGTTGATGATATCAGAATAAAGAAAAACGAAACAGAAGTAGCAAAGATAGTAAAAGCTCAGCGCATCGCTGAAAGGGCTTTCGACTATATTTTATCATTTATTTCCACAGATAAAACCGAAAAAGAAATTGCGCTTGAGCTTGAATACTATATGCTTAAAAACGGTGCTGACGGACTTTCCTTCGAAACTATATGTGTCAGCGGCAAAAACAGCTCACTTCCTCACGGTGTTCCCACGGATAAAAAAATCGAAAAAGGGGACTTTATTACTATGGACTACGGCGCCACTTCAGAGTTTTATCACTCGGATATGACCAGAACAGTAGCTGTAGGTGAGGTTTCGTCGAAGCAGATTGAGGTATATGAAACCGTTCTTAAGGCTCAGATGGCAGGCATAGACGCTGTAAAAGCAGGTGTAAACTGCAAAGATGTTGATGCTGTATCGAGAAATATTATATCCGATGCAGGCTACGGCGAATACTTCGGTCACGGTCTCGGTCACGGTGTAGGTGTAGAAATCCATGAGCTTCCTACGCTCAATCCTTCAAGTAAGCATATTCTCGAGGAAGGACATATCGTAACTGTGGAGCCGGGTATATATCTTCCCGGTGAATTCGGTGTAAGAATTGAGGATATGGCTTTGGTAACTGCTGACGGCTGTGTAAACCTTACTGAATGCGAAAAGAAGCTTATTGTATTGTAATATAATTTATCAAGGTGGTATATTATGCCTATGTATGAAAATAAAACTGAACAGGAAAAAGCTCTTTTAGTGAGTGTCGATACGGGAGAATTTGATGCAGAAGCCTCCATCGACGAGCTTGAAGAGTTAGCATATACCGCCGGAGCAGAGGTTATCGGCAAGGTTATACAGAAAAAGGAAGCCCCTGAAAAGGCTACCTTTGTAGGCGCGGGAAAGCTTCTGGAGATTATTGCTTTCTGCAGGACAAATGATGTAGACCTTATGATTTTCGACAGCGAGCTCTCTCCTTCACAGCAAAGAAACCTCGAAAAGCTTACTCAGGTCAGAGTAATCGACCGTACTATGCTGATACTCGATATTTTTGCTATGAGAGCGAGAACGAGTGAGGGTAAGCTGCAGGTTGAGCTTGCTCAGCTTAAGTACCAGCTTCCCCGTCTCGCAGGACAGGGAACATCGCTTTCGAGACTCGGAGGCGGTATCGGTACCAGAGGCCCCGGTGAAACCAAGCTTGAAAGTGACAAAAGACACATCAGAAGAAGAATACAGAAACTTCAGGAAGAACTGGAGCATCTCGAAAAGCGTCGTAATCAGATGCGAAAAAGAAGGGAAAAGGACGGAGTTCAGACAGTAGCTATCGTCGGCTACACCAATGCGGGCAAATCTACTCTTATGAACGCTCTTACGGATGCAGGCGTGCTTGCAGAAAACAAGCTTTTTGCTACTCTTGACCCTACCTCGAGAGGACTTATTCTGCCTGATGGGAGACAGGTTATGCTTGTAGATACTGTAGGTCTTATCCGCCGACTTCCCCATAAATTGGTCGAGGCCTTTAAATCTACTCTGGAGGAGGCAGCATCAGCTACGGTTATTCTTAATGTATGTGATGCTTCCGATGAGCACAGCGCTGAGCATCTCGAGGTCACTAAAAATCTTCTGGAGGAGCTCGGATGTGCAGGAAAGCCGGTCATCTCTGTTATGAACAAATGTGACCTTGTCGGTGATATTTACTCTATGCCGACCTTCGGTAAAACCGTTATGATTTCTGCTCTCGAGGGAAGAGGCTTTGAGGAGCTTCTTAATGCTATTCTCAGAGAGCTTCCGCCTACGAGAAGAAAGGCTGAATTTCTTCTGCCCTTCTCCGCAGGCGCTGTAGCGGCGAGAATAAGAAAAGAGGGCGTAGTTGAATTCGAAGAATACCGTGAAGACGGTCTTTATATGAAGGCCACGGTTGAAATCAGCCTGATAAACGAAATCAAGGATTATCTTCTGTAATTCCGGAGAAGGTGTGCATAAAGCCACCAAGCTCGTTTGAGCATATATCTCCGCCGATTACTGTTCCTTCATATACCAAAATATTACCCCGTATTATTCCCTCGGTGTTTTCATAGCCGGGATAATTCAGAATATCATAGCTCCACATTTTTACTCTTGCACCCTTAAATTTTTCCAGATCGAGGTTCTGTTGACGCTGAATATCGTTATACATTTCGTAGGTTTCGTCGAACTCCTCAGGAATTATCACTTCCTTTACCTGTACGGGATTTTCGTCGACTTCCCAACCGAACTGAGAAAAAAAGGTCATTCTTTCCTCATGGGTTTCGGCGCGCATAGAGATGCCGCCCATATTACTCGCAGGTAAGGCATTTTCTTTGGCGACATAAATTATTCCGCCTATGGAAAGAGCGCATACGAGAAGAAAGCATACTGCTATTTTAATCGCTTTATCGGATTTTACGGAAACAACAAACATATTTTTATCCACCAATCATTATTTCTTTGATAAATTTATATGTTTGATTTATAAAGTTAGAACTTATAACTCATCTAAAGGATGTGCTTTATGGATTTTATTCCTTATAATTCACGAAATACACTTCATAAAAGTAAATTCGGTGCCTTGAAAGAAGGGGAAACCGTAGTTTTTAAGGTAATAATGCCCCGATCCTTCGGAGTAAGCCGTGTTGACCTTGTTATTAAAAGTGACAAAGGTGCTTACGAATATCTTCCTATGAAATGGCTTTCTATGGAAGGCGAGCATGAGGAGTGGTGGGCTCTCGGCTATACGGCGAGGGAGCCTGATATTTACTTTTACCATTTCGAATACGATACGGCCTGGGGGAGAAGCTTTATCCGTCACAGCGGAAACTGTCTCGGTAAGGTTTCAGCAGGTGATGAGGACTGGCAGGTTTCTGTTTACGGAAGGGATTTCTCTACTCCCGACTGGCTCAAGGGCGGACTGTTCTATCAGATTTTTCCTGACAGATTTTATTTTTCAGGCGAAGAAAAGGCAGGGGTACCTGTAGACAGAAGGCTTCGTACTGATATCTCGGGAGAGCCCGAATGGAGGCCGACAAGCGAGGGCAAGGTGCTGAATAATGACTATTTTCAGGGCGACCTTAAGGGTATTACTGAAAAGCTCGATTACATAGCCTCTTTAGGTGTTACCTGTATTTACCTTAATCCTATTTTTGAGGCTCAGAGCAATCATCGTTATGACACCTCGGATTACAGTAAAATTGACCCGCTTTTAGGTTCAGAAAAAGACCTTGTCTATCTTTGCGAAAAAGCGAAGGAGAAGGGTATATCCGTTATTCTCGACGGTGTTTTCAGTCATACTGGCGATGACAGCATATATTTCAATAAATACGGAAGATATAATTCCGTCGGTGCATATCAGTCGGAAAAATCACCTTATTACAGCTGGTATAAGTTTATAAAGCACCCCGATAATTATCATTCCTGGTGGGGCATCAGTATTCTTCCCGAGGTTATTGAAGAATCGGAGGGCTTTCTGGATTTCATTACGGGTGAAAACGGAATAGCCAGGAGATGGCTGCGTACAGGTGTCAGAGGCTGGAGACTCGATGTGGCTGATGAGCTGCCCGATGTATTTCTTGACCGATTCAGAAAAGCAGTAAAGGAAGAGAATCCCGAAGCGCTCGTTCTCGGTGAGGTGTGGGAGGATGCTTCGAATAAATTCAGTTACGGTGAGCGACGCCGTTATTTCGGCGGAAAGCAGCTCGATTCCGTTATGAATTATCCCTTTGCCGATGCGATTATTACTTTCATCAGAACAGGTAAGGTTGAGGGCTTTTCGGACAAGATTTTAACTATACTCGAAAATTATCCTAAATGTGTTATCGATGTTCTGATGAACCATATTGGAACCCATGACACGATGAGAGCCATTACTCAGCTCGCAGGTGAAAGCTGTGAATACAGAGACAGAACATGGCAAAGCAAAACAAAGCTTACACCTGAGCAGTATGGCCTCGGTGTAAGGCTTCTTAAGCTCGCTGCTGTCATTCAGTATACTCTTCCCGGTGTACCGTCACTTTATTACGGTGATGAAGCGGGTATGCAGGGCTACAAGGATCCTTTTAACCGTTATTGCTATCCCTGGGGCAAGGAAAATACAGAGCTGATTGAGTTTTATCGTTCCTTGGGCAAGGTAAGAGGAGACTGCTCCTGCTTTAAGGAAGGGGAATATGTTACCGTATCTGAAATGCTCGGCTGTCTTGCCTATGAAAGAAGAGACAGAAAAGACAGTGTGCTGGTAATTATAAACAGAAACGAACATGAAATCGATTATTTCCTGCCTGCTCAATGGCAGAACACAAAGTCTGTTTTCGGTGACGGAATGCAGGGTCAGAGTGTTAAGCTTTCGGCACTCGATTTCATAATATTGAAAAAGGAGAATTAAAATGAGTGACTGGACCGAAGTAAAAATCAGTGTAAATGCTGACGATATCGAAAAAGCAGGGGACATTGCTTCTATGGTAGTGCCTTACGGTATTTACATAGAGGATTACCGTGACCTCGAGGCTGAAGCCTGGGAGATAGCACATATCGATCTTATCGATGAAGACCTTCTTAAAAAGGACAGAACGAAGGCTATAGTACATATTTACATTTCACCTGAGGAAAATCCCGCTGAGGCCGTAGCCTTCCTTCGTGAGCGCTTTACTTCTGAAGGTATAGCTAATGAAATCATTCTCAATCAGTGTAAAAACGAAGATTGGGAGAACAACTGGAAGCAGTATTTTCATCCTATTCCTGTCGGAGAAAAGCTTCTCATAAGACCTACCTGGGAGGATAATTTTGAAGCAGGTGACAGAAAGGTGCTCAATATAGAGCCGGGTCTTGCCTTCGGCACAGGCACCCACGAAACAACCCGTCTCTGCCTTGAAACCTTGGAAAAGCACATTGATGAAGATACATCCGTGCTTGATATCGGATGCGGAAGCGGTATTCTTTCAATCGCCGCACTTCTTTTAGGCGCAAAAGAGGTAACCGGTGTGGACATTGACGCTCTCGCAGTTAAAACTGCTCTCGAAAACGGCGAAGCAAATAATTTTTATCCTCCGAGGTATAATATTCTGCAGGGTAATCTTACCGATAAGGTAAGCGGAAAGTTTGATGTGGTTGTGGCTAATATTGTCGCTGATGTAATCATTCTTTTCTGTAAGGATGTAGCTTCCTTTATGAAGGACGGAGCTGTTTTCATCACATCGGGTATTATCGATACCAGAGAGCAGGATGTTATCGATGCTTTCGATAAATACGGCTTTAAAATCGAGGCAAGACATACTGAAGGCGGCTGGGTGTGCTTCGAGTGCAGTAAGAAATAAAGAAGTAACAGGTGTTCATCCGAGCACCTGTTTTTATATAAAAAAATAGAACCGATAATGTGTCGGTTCTATTTATGCCTTATGCCATTTTTTGCACTTCCTCAATAGGACCTCTGAAGCATTCTTCTTTAACAGGAATTTCACCGGTAACATCCTTCAGGAAGGAGTTGTATTTCATTCTCTTTATACTTACCGAAAGCTGATATTTGGTAACGAGATCGATTACCATTTCTCTCTTGTCACGGTTTGTTCTTGCCGTGAAGTTTTCGAAGATAATTTCTACAGATGCTTTAGGTGATATTCCCTTAAGAGTAATTTCGATCTTCCTCTTTGCTTTTTTGATTTCGGTTTTTACATACTTACCGTTAACCTTTACACTGATGTTGTCTGCATCAGCGACATCCTCGAAAACAAGAGTGTAATTTCTTCTTGCAGGAACGGTTGAACAGTTGCCTTCTGCAGGACAGATATTAAATTTAAGGGCCTTATCCTTTTCGCAGACTGTGTACCTTGTGATTGCAAAGTTACCGTTTTTAAATTCATTACTGATACCGTCATCCTCGTAAAGCTCGAAGGTGTTATTACCTCTGTAAATTCTGAGAATCATATCCTTCGGGTTTTCGCTTGAATTGTCTCTGTCGTTTGCAGAAAGGGGAATAATGGCGCCCTCTTTGGCAAAAACAGGAACACTTTCTATACCGCGGTACATAGTAATTTCCTGACCGCCCTTATAAATTGCACCTGTGTAAATATCGGTCCATCTGCCCTCGGGAAGCCATGTCTTGACTGATGCGAGGTTTGTTTTCGGATTGATTTTCTGTGTAATGGGAGCGACGAGAAGCTCAGAGCCGAAGAAATACTGATTTCTGACATTATAAGCTTCGGGTGCTTCGGGATACTCGTAATACATAGGTTCACAGAGAGCGATGCAGTGCTTGTGTGTACGGTAGTTCATTGAGTAAAGATAGGGGATGAGAGCGTGTCTCATACGAAGACATTCAGTTGCGATTGTTTCTGCCTGGAAATTATGCTTCCAAGGCTCCTTACCCATAAATTCGTTACTTGTCGAGTGAAGTCTCATAATGGGATTATAAAGTCCGTACTGTACCCATCTTGTGTAAAGCTCGTCATCCTTACTGCCCATCATGTGACCGCCGATGTCGTGGCTCCACCATGTATAGCCGATATTTGCTGCAGTATTTGTGAAATAGGGCTGGAAGTCGAGGCTTTCCCAGGAAATGTGTGTATCACCGGAGAATCCGAGGGGATATCTGTGTGAGCCTACCTCTGCGAAACGGGAAAGGATGAGAGGTCTCTTTTCGCCTGTTTCGTTGGCAAGAGTGTGATAATGGTTGAGGGCCCAAAGCGGGTCGAGATTTTTAAGTTTCGTATTTTTACCCTGCTGCCAATCTATCCACCAGAAATCTACGCCGTCATCCTCATAAGGTTTGTGAACAAGATTAAAGTAAGCATCTATATATTTAGGATCAGTGATGTCAAACTCAATTCTCTTCTTTGTTGCGGGGTCAACACCCATTGCTTTTGCAACATCCTCATACATATCTTCAAAGAAGCGGATACCCTGTGCAGGATGAAGATTTACTGTAATTCTGAGGTTTTTCTCTTTTAACCATTTAAGGAAGCCTTTATAGTCGGGGAAGAGCTCTGTATTCCAGCTGTAGCCGGTCCATCCGTCACCCTGGAAAATAAAGTCTGTTGTGTTAGGGATAAGTGACTTTTTAGATTTTATGTTACCGAAGCGTTCTTTGACATCCACCCAATGCCAGTCCATATCTATGGTTGCTACAGTGAGAGGAATTTCTTTTTCGATAAACTTTTCCATAAGATCGATGTATTCCTGCTGAGTATATGCCTTATATCTGCTCCACCAGTTACCGAGACAGTAACGGGGGACGAGAGGCACCTGACCGCAGAGCTTGAAGAAATCCTTCAGACAGCCTCTGTAATCGTGTCCGTAGGCAAAATAGTATTCGTCCTTTGTCTTTTCTCTTTCACCGATAGTGCCGTCTTCGTTAAGAATAAGACTTTTGCTGTCGTCGATGACAGCGACACCGTTAACGGACATAAGGCCGTTGCCGATTTCTCTTTCACCGTTTGCCATATCAAGTGTACGGTATGTACCTTTGAGTTTTCCGCTTTCATATTCGGTGAGGTTTTTTCCGCCTTTAAGAGAGATACCTGTCATTTTCTTTGAAGCCGTATCGTATTTGAAAATAGTCTTTGTGGTTATGATTATGACCTTATCTCCGTCTTCTACGATGTTGAAGGCAGGCTTGTCAAAGTTTCTGTTTATGACGGATTGAGTGGGTTCATCGGTGAAAAGACCTTTTTTGTTATATTCGACTCTCAGAAGTCTCGGTGTAAGCAGTGAGAATCTTACATTGTTTTTTGTAAATGTAAATCTTTCATCGGTTTTACTGTCTGATTTCCAGCCGAATGTTTTTAAAAAATATTCCGTTGTGTTGCTCATTACTTTAACCCCTTTCGGTTTAATCTCTTATATGATACAGTATATTTGTTTTCTTTTCAATCTACTTTAATAACTTTAGTCAAAAGGCACAAAAAGATACTTTTATTTTCTACATAGTCGATTAAAGATAATTATTTTTAATATTAAAAAATCTGTAAAAATGTGTTATAATTATTAAAATTTAACAATGACGGAGGATATTATGGATCAGAAAAAGTATGTTCCAAAGAAAGAAGTCACTGCCTATGCCGTAGCGGCACTCGGTCAGGGACTTGTCTACAGCTGTATGTCGAGCTATATAACCGACTACTATATGAGTGTTCTTAAGCTCAATGCGATGTTTGTTATACTCCTTATGCTTTTAGCAAGGGTATGGGATGCCATTAATGACCCTATGATGGGTATGATTATGGACAGAGTTTCCTTCAAAAAAGGAAGAATGAAGCCGTATCCCGTGATAACAGCTATTCCTATTGCTGCTCTTACTATTCTTATGTTTGTTAACCCCGGTTTTGATACGAACAATAAATCAGTCTGGCTTTATGTTTTCACTGCGGCTGTTTATGTAATATGGGGTATGGTTTATACCTCCAGTGACGTTCCCTTCTGGAGTATGCCTAATGTAATGACTCCCGACGCTAAAGAAAGAGGTAACCTTATCTCTTATGCTAAAACCGTCGGCGGTATCGGTTCAGCTGTAACTGTTGCGCTTCCTATCATTGTCGGCTTCTTTATTGCAGATATGGATGTAGAAAAAGCAGGTATCGTAAAATATGCCATTATGGCTGTTTCTATGTCTCTTATCGGTATGCCTCTTTTCGCTATGTCGTCCTTTAAGGTCAAGGAAAGAATTCAGCTTCCTAATGCTGCTAAGAGAGCGCCCGGTGAGCCTTCTGCCATTAAGAGAATATTTACCTGTAAGCCGCTTGTTCTTGTAGTTGTTTCAGGTATGCTTTCCTTCGGCAGATATATGCTTCAGGCCGCTGCACCCCATGTAGCTCGTTATTCCGGCTTCTACATCGGTACAAAGCCCGAAACTGTAGAGCAGTACAATTCAAATATTTCTACTGTTGCTCTTGTTATTCAGGTATGTGCCGCAGTAGGTATGTTCGGAGCTATGCTCTTCTTACCGAAGCTTTATAAGAAGTTTGAGTATAAGCAGATTATGATTGTTTCCTGCATTGGCGGCTTTGTTGCCAGCTGCTTTACTCTCGTTATCGGCTGGACTACAAAGAATCTTCTTCTCTGCATTCCTTTTATGCTCATCTCGAGTATCCCTCTTGGCGTTATCAATAATGTATCCTTTGCTATGGTATGTGACTGCCTCGACTTTATGGAATGGAAGACCGGCTTCAGAGACACAGGTCTCGGCTCTGCGTGTCAGTCCTTTGTTAACAAGATAGGCAATGCATTCGCTACTGTAATGATTATTGTTATGTATATTATAGTTAATATCGATGTTAATCAGCTTAATGTCGGCTCGGGTCAGCAGGTAGTTGATGCTATCAACAGTATGTCGAGCACACAGAATTTTGCTATGTTCTCTCTCGTAACTATCGTTCCCGGTATCAGCCTTCTTCTTTGTGCTATTCCTCTCTTCTTCTATGACCTTACAGGTGCTAAGAAGCAGAAGGTATTTGAAGAGCTTTCCGCTTCCAGAAAAGAACGCGGCATAGAAATCGCAGAATAAAATCAATTTAAAATCGGAGGAAAAAACTATGTTTACTTATTTATCAATGGGTTTAGGTATGGTTGCACTTATCGCGTTTATGGTTAAATGTGTTAAGCAGAGAAGTGTAGGCGGTGTTTTCATTAAAAATATCACAAGCCTCTTCTTCCTTTTCACTACTGCAACCGCTGTTTTCTATAATCAGAATTTCTGGCAGTACGGAATACTTATTTTAATCGGTGGCGTGTTCGGTATGCTCGGTGACATTTATCTCGATCAGAAGTGGGTTTATCCGCAGCATAATGATAACTATTTGAATGCAGGATTCATTTCCTTTGGCATCGGACATTTCTTCTATATCGGTGCTATTTTCCTTCACATGGGCTTCGGCTTAAAGGATTTCCTTGTACCCGTTATCGTAGGTATCGTTGTCGCAGCCTTCACTCTTATTACCGAGAAGCCTACCAAATGTCATTTCGGAAAGTTTAAGGCTATCGTTACGGTTTATTGCCTTGTAATCGGTACTATGTCAGGTACTGCTCTCTGGGCTATGATTCAGTCAGGCTTCGCCGTACAGTACATAGTATTTACTGTTGCAGCAGTTCTTTTCCTTCTTTCCGACATTATTCTTTCTTCTATGTATTTCGGAACCAAGAATACACCCGTAAACTTCGTTCTCAACCATACATCGTATTATTTCGCACAGTTCCTTATCGCATTTACTGTTTTCCTTATCAAATAAGTTAATTTAAAATTTAGACCTGTCCGAGCGTTTCGGACAGGTCTTTTTTGCGTGTTAAGTTTATCTTCCCCAAAATTTTCTGTCAAGAGAACGGTACTGTACTGCTTCGGTAATATGCTCGAGTTCGATTTTATCGCAGCTCTCGAGGTCCGCTATTGTTCGTGCAATTCTCAGAATCTTATCATAAGCTCTTGCCGAAAGTCCCATTTTTTCGAAGCAGTTTTCCAGAAGCTGTTTACTTGCAGAATCTATTTTACAGAATTCTCTCGTCATTGACGGAGTCATTTTCGCGTTACAGGTCACGGGTGTGCTGTCGAAGCGTCTGTTCTGGATTGCTCGCGCCTTATCTACTCTCTTTTTGATATCGGCACTGCTTTCGCTTCTTTCATCACCTGAAAGCTTTTCGAAATCTACCTGCGGCACCTCGATGTGAATGTCGAGTCGGTCGAGAAGGGGACCGCTGACCCGTGACAGATACTTTGCAGGGGCGCCCTTACTGCAGGTACATTCTTTGGTAGGATGACCGTAATAGCCGCAGGGGCAGGGATTCATAGCGCAGACAAGCATCACCTGGCTGGGATATGTAAGCGTTCCGGAAACCCTCGAAATAGTGATTTTTCCATCCTCTATAGGCTGTCTCATTGCCTCCATTGAAAGGCGGGAAAATTCGGGAAGCTCGTCCAGGAAAAGAACTCCGTGATTTGCTAAGCTGATTTCACCGGGACGGGGGATACGGCCGCCGCCCGTAAGACCTGCGGTAGAAATAGAGTGATGAGGTGAACGGAAGGGGCGCGCTGTTATAAGTGAAACATTCTGCGGTAAAATACCTGCCACCGAAAACATTTTGGTTACATCGAGACTTTCATCGAAGGTCATATCGGGCAGAATAGAGGGGAGTCTCTGTGCCAGCATACTTTTACCTGAGCCCGGCGGACCTATCATTAAAACATTATGTCCGCCTGCCGCCGCTACCTCTAAGGCTCTCTTTACCTGGTACTGTCCCTTTACATCGGCAAAATCGGGAAGAAAGTCGAAATCGTAGCTGTCTTCTTTAAATGCCTCAGTATCGACTACATTAAGTCTTTTTTTGCCTGTAAGATGCTCGAAAAGCTCATTGATATTGTCGGGTGAATAAACATTTATTCCTTTTACTACACAGCCTTCATTTGCATTATCCTTTGGTACGAAGATTTCCTTGTAGCCTAATTCCTTGGCCTTGATAACCATAGGCAAGGTACCGTTGATTCTTCTGATTTTTCCGTTAAGAGATAGCTCTCCGATAAAGGCGCTTTCAGAAATATCGCAGCGAAGCTGACCTGACGCCATAAG
Source organism: Clostridia bacterium (assembly GCA_017516315.1). GTDB lineage: Bacteria > Bacillota > Clostridia > Oscillospirales > Acutalibacteraceae > UBA6857. Next base: position 42,665 of record JAFXDE010000043.1, read on the forward strand.
CAGAGCGATAAGAATAGGCAAATCATAAACAGGTCCCTCTTTTTTTATGTCAGCAGGGGTGAGATTTACGGTTATTCTCGAACCGGGAAAGGAGAAATGGCTGTTTTTCATCGCTGAACGGACTCTGTCTCTTGACTCGCTTACTGCCGTATCTGGGAGACCGACTATGTCGAAGCGCGGCAAGCCGTTATCTATAGAGGCCTCGACGCCTACGCCGAAGCTGTTCATACCCAGCATACCGATGCTGTTAACCTTAGCAAACATCTTATCAGTCCTTTGTCTTTTTTTGTCATTATACTACCAAAATTTTCTTTTGTAAACATTATTCGGAAATCAGCTTGGTACCGCTATAAAAATGAGTTAAAATTTCCTCGTAGGAGCTTCCCTGACGCGCCATATAATCAGCGCTGTACTGACTCATTCCTACTCCGTGACCCTTTCCGTAAACAGTCAGCTTAATTCCGTCTTTTGTCTTTTCAGCCGTAAAATAAGGACTTTTAAGACCGTAAGCTGATCGCAGCTCTGTGGAAGAAAGATTTTTTTTATTGAATGTGATTTCCTTTACGAAGCCGTCATCATTTTTTTTAATACCTTTGAAAGCTGCATCGAAATCCTCCTCTGATTCGCTGAAAGGCTTTACGAATTCTTTTTTACTCAGCTTTACTTCGGAGGTTATGTCGGGTGAAAGCTTGTCTCCCGGGGCAGTAACAGCCTTAAGATAGGGGACATCGTTACCCCAAACATCGGACGCGCTTACTGTCTTTCCGGGTGATAAGCCGTGAAAAACTGTCATAGCAGTTTCGCCGTTATAGGCAAGATATTCGTACATAACGCTTTCTACAGCCTCTCTGACCTTCTGAGAATATATGGAGTAGCTGTTACCCCATTTTTCCCGAAGCTCCTCTTCGGTTATAAATGCCTGATGTATCTCGGAGTTATCTGAAATATCTGTCGGGTTGTCAGCGTTTTCCGTAAGCCATTTTACATAAGTATAGGAAGCTACTGCCTGTGCTTTCAGAGCTTCCTTATGAAAGGATGCAGGCATCTCTGCGCAGACAGCACCGTAGACATAATCCTCTGCGCTCATTTCCGTTACCTTCCCGTCAGCTGAAACAGTCAATGTCTCTGTTTTCTGAGTCGTAGACGGTGCCTCTGCTTCTCTTTCGGTGCTTTCTTCTGCGGCAGTTGTTTCTTTTGGAGCAGTAGTGCTTTTATTTTCCTCGCTGTCAGCGAGAGTTACAAGCGGAACGGATATCATCATTAAAAACAGAATAAGTGTCATTATAAGATTTGTTTTCATTTCAATTTCTCCCGGGATTTATTCAAAATTTTGGCAAAGTAGCCGATTTTTTATTGACATTATTATTACTATGTTATAAAATATAAGGTAATTACATTATTGTGAGGTATTATAATTTTTTTCGGGAGGATATGCAAAAATGAAAAACAGTATAAACCCAATCTCGCCCGAATTGCTTGAGGTAATGAGCGATAAGATTGAAAAGAAAAGTCAGATCGACCTTGACGCCTTTTGGAAATACGGTGTAAAAAGAGGTCTGCGTAACCCTGACGGTACAGGAGTTATGGCAGGTCTTACAAATATCTGCTCTGTAGACGGCTATTACATCGAAGACGGTGAAAGAGTTCCTAAACACGGTGTACTTAAGTACAGAGGTATTAACATAAACAATATAATTGAGGCCTGCGAAAAGGAGGATCGTTTCGGATTTGAGGAGGTAGTATATCTTCTATTATTCGGTACTCTTCCTACCTGCAGTCAGTTAGAGCTTTTTAAGGAAATTTTAGGCACCTGCCGTTATCTTCCCGATACTTATATCGAGGATGTTCTTATGAAAAATGCTTCGATGGATATTATGAATAAGCTTTCCCGTTGTGTTCTTACTTCCTATTCCTTTGACGAAAACCCTGACGATATTTCTATCGAAAATGTTCTTCGTCAGTCAGTTCAGATAATTGCACAGCTTCCCGTAATGATGTGTTATGCTTATCAGGTAAAGAGGATGAAATTCTATGGTAAAAGTATGTATGTTCATCCCGAAAAGAAGGAGCTTTCCACAGCTGAAAGCATTCTCAGATCCATCCGTCCTGACCGTAAATATACCGATGAAGAGGCTAAGCTTTTAGATATTTGTCTTATTCTTCACGCTGAGCACGGCGGCGGTAATAACTCCACCTTTACTACGAGAGTTCTTACCTCCAGCGGTACTGACACCTATTCTGCCGTAGCAGCGGCTATCGGTGCACTCAAGGGCGGAAAGCACGGCGGTGCAAATATCAAGGTAAGCCGTATGATCGATGAAATAAAGGCTAACATCGAAGACATAACCGACGAACAGCAGGTTTTCGATTATCTCGAAAAAATCGTAAGAAAGCAGGCGGGCGACGGAACAGGTCTTATTTACGGTATGGGTCACGCTGTTTATCTTCTCTCTGACCCGAGAGCTGTTATTCTTAAAAGAAAAGCCAAAGAATTTGCATATAAAAAGGGCTTTGAAAAGGATTATGAGCTTCTTGCAAATATCGAAAAGCTTACACCTCAGGTATTCCGTAAGGTAAAGGGAAGAAATAAGGTAATGTGCGCAAATGTGGATCTTTATTCGGGTCTTATCTATAAAATGCTGAATATTCCCGAGGATCTCTACACTCCCATTTTTGCTTCGGCAAGAATAGCCGGTTGGTCTGCACACCGACTTGAGGAGCTTATTTCAGGCGGAAAAATTATCAGACCTGCTTATAAGAGCATCGCACTTCCTAAGAAATATGTTCCTATGGAGGAAAGAATAGAAAATTATAACTCAAAAAATGAGTACATACCCTCTGAACAGAGAATTTATAAGGAGGACGGTAGTAATGAAGCTTAAAGAAACTAAAGAAATATCCTTTTACGGTAAGCTGCCTTTAATCTTCTTTTTATGTTGTGCTGTTACAGTAGTAATAAGAGCAGTACAGGTTTTTTCTTTTGTTGACCGTGAAACCGGATTTTTAAAGTGTGGCAGCGCTCTCAGTGTAGTCCTTTATCTGATAATAGCTGTTTCCTGTCTTTTCTTTGCCGTAACAGCGTTTTTGAGTAAAGAAACAGCAAAAACAGAGATTAAGGCTGAAAAGAATACTCTGCTTTCAGTTCTCACTTGTCTTATGTCCTTCGGATTCTTATATGACTCTGCATCTTCCTTTATAGGAAGCGTTGACTCAGCGGGAAGCTCCTCCTACGGTGTGTCTGCCTTTCAGTCTATGATGCTTTCGGGAACGCTTCCACAGTTTTTACAGAGTGTTTTTGCTCTTTTATCGGCAGCTTATTTCCTTTCTTTCGCTAAGGATATGATTAAAGGAACAGATAAGGCCTCAAAGCATAAAATTATCGCTGTAGCTCCCGTATGCTGGGCAGGCTTCAGACTCGTTTACCGTTTCGTCGAGCAGATAAGCTATATCCGCGTTTCTGAGCTTCTTCTTGAGCTTGTTTTACTTGCTTTTACGGTTATGTTTTTTATGGCTTTTGCTCAGGTCGCTTCGGGTGTATATGTAAAAAATGCCCGTTGGCGTATAATCGGCTTAGGTCTTCCTACTGCGCTTATCTCTCTTACTCTTAATATACCCCGTCTCGCTTTTGTTCTTGTCCGGGGTGTAGATGAGCTTTATGTTAAATATCCCTTCAAGGTAAGCGATTTTATTATTGCACTGTTTATTATTGTTCTTATTATCAGACTTACAGGCGTGAAAAAAGAGTCCGCTGAGGCTTGATTACAGGTGAAAATATGGATACTGTTTTAGTTAAATTCGCAGGAATAAATACGGAGTTTACCGTGTCTAAGATTCTCGATTTAGGCTTTACCGAGGTAAGATGGTATGGTGCGATTATCGCTTTCGGCTTTCTTCTTGCCGTGCTTCTCGGTGGCCGTATCGCTCACATGTGGAAGGTTAATCTTGATAAAATGATTGACATTCTTCTTTTCGGTACTGTCGGCGGCATAGTAGGAGCCAGAGCATATTATGTAGCCTTTGAATGGGAGTATTATTCTCAGCATCTTTCAGAGATTTATAAGATATGGGAAGGCGGTCTTGCCATTTACGGCGGAATTATCGGAGGTATACTTGCAGCCTTTGTGGTATGTAAGGCGGAAAAGATTAATTTCTATAATCTTCTCGATATGGGCGGAATAAGCCTTCTCGTCGGTCAGGGTATCGGAAGATGGGGCAACTATGCCAACCAGGAGGCGTTCGGCGGCTTTACCTATAAAAATTTCGGTATGATGAGCGACACGGTTGCTTCCTATATACAGAGACCCGATGTAGCGGTGCAGTACGGGCTTGAAAATGTGGAAAATATTCCGCAGTACATAGCTGATAATAATTTATATGTGCATCCTACGTTTTTCTATGAATCCGTCTGGTGTCTTTTAGGTGTGCTTGTGCTTTATACAGTAATGAAGAAGTACCGTAAATTCAGCGGTGAAATGTTCCTTATTTACGGCTTATGGTACGGCCTTGAAAGAGCCGTCGTGGAGGGACTCCGTTCTGACAGCCTTTACATCGGTAACACAGGACTCAGAGTTTCTCAGGTGCTGTCCATACTGATTGTAGCCGTTTGCGGCACATTACTTATATTAAAGCTTATCAAATATTCAAAGACTCCTCGCGAGGTGGAGGGTACGGATTATATAGCGATTTCTAACGATAAGGAATACAACCGTATAACGAAGGCTTTAAATAAAAGAGCTGCCAGAAAGAACTGGAGGTTCGAATATAACCGTGTCGGTGATAAGCTTTATGTAACCGCTACCACGGATAAGGGTATAGTAACAAATAAAATTATCTGATAAAGGGTGAATGGAAATGTACAGATTAATTGACGGAAAAGAAGTTTCAAACTACATCAAATCAAAGGTCAGAGAGGAAATTACGGCACTCGGAGAAAAGGGCATAAAATCAACCCTTGCTGTTATTATTGTCGGTGATGACCCTGCCTCCAGAGTTTATGTCAATAACAAAAAAAGAGCCTGTGAGGCTACGGGCATAGTATCCAGAGAATATGCTCTTCCCGAAGAAACATCGGAAGCTGAGCTTTTAGCTCTTATTAATGAGCTTAACGATGATAAGGAGGTTAACGGTATCCTCTGTCAGCTTCCTTTACCGCGTCATATTGACGAGAAAAAGGTAATCGATGCTATCAGCCCCGAAAAGGATGTAGATGTTTTTTCAGAGATTAATGTGGGCAAGATGTGGGTAGGAGATTATGATGTAGCATCCTGTACTCCAAAAGGCGTTATAGAGCTTCTCGATTATTACGGTATTCCCTTAGAGGGTAAAAACTGTGTAATTATCGGCAGAAGCAATATCGTCGGTAAGCCTATGGCATCTCTTCTTCTCGAGAAAAATGCTACGGTAACTATCTGTCATTCACGAACAGACGATCTTTCATTCTTCACACGCAATGCCGATGTAATCGTCGCCGCTGTAGGCAGAAAGAGATTTGTTACCGCTGATATGGTAAAGGAAGGTGCTGTTGTAGTCGATGTCGGTATTAACAGAGATGACAATGGTAAGCTTTGCGGTGATGTGGATTTTGAAAATGTAAAGGATAAATGCTCTTACATTACTCCCGTTCCCGGCGGATGCGGACCTATGACTATCGCTGTTCTTATGAAAAACACTCTTGCTGTAACAAAGAAGCAGAATAATGTTTAAAATATACAGAGGATGATGTAATATGAAAAAGCTCTATCTTGGCAGAGATAAGAAATTATGCGGTCTCTGTGCAGGTATCGGTAATTATTTTAATCTTGACCCTACTTTTATAAGAATAGCTATAACCTTTCTTACTCTGATTACTGCACTTTTTCCGATGCTGATAATTTATCTTGCTATGTCTTTGGTAGTGCCTCAGGCTCCCGATGATTATGTGGAGGTAAATGACGGAAGGATTTTAACCCGTGGCATCGATAAAAAAATCAGCGGTGTTTGCAGCGGATATGCTGAATATTTCGGTGTGGACACTACTATAGTCAGACTTATCTTTGTAATTCTCTTCCTTTTTGTGGGCGGCGGCTTCTGGCTTTATCTTATCAGCCTTCTCTTTATGCCGACCTTCCATACCCCGGAGGAATACAGACAGTAAAATATTAAGAGGTTTACTCCGTAAGCCTCTTTTCTTTTGAAGGTGATTTAAAATGCTGTATATGCTTAATACTGCAAGCTTTGATGACAGCTTTATGGATGAAATCAAAGCTGCCGAAAAGAAAATCTTTTCCACCGACAGACTTATCCGCGGAAATAAGCATTCCCTTTGCGGAAGAATTCTTTTAGGCTATATTCTGAAAAATCGTTACGGTATAGCTTCTTTTTCGTACAGCTATGGCGAAAACGGAAAGCCCTATCTTAAGAATGAAGATATATTTTTCAGTATAAGCCACAGCGGTAAATATGTTCTTTGCTGTGTTTCGGACAGCGAAATCGGATGCGACATAGAAGAAATCAGAGATTATAACCCTAAAGTAGGAAAGAGATTTTTTACATCCGAGGAGTACGAACTTCTCAGTAATAAAGAGACAGAGGATATTAATTTCGCCAAGCTGTGGACACTGAAGGAAAGCATACTGAAAAAAGAGGGTACGGGAATAAGCGGCGGTCTCGATACCTATTGCTTTGCTGATTTTATAGATAAAGAAAGCTTTGATGCCTACGGCTGCAGCTTTTACAGCTATCGCTTCGGTGCTTATATGGTATCTGTCTGCGGTGAAAAAGCAGATTACGGAACAGAAATCGTATCTGAGGAAAAAATAACTGAATTTATAAGAACTTTAAACTGAAAACGCTTGATTTATTCAGTCGTATTTTGTATTATATTATGGTAGATGTTCTGAAAGGAGATTTTCAATGGAAACTATAAAATACATAAAAGGAAAAATCGGTTACGGTATCGGTGCGATAGGTCTTGACCTTAGCTACGGTATGTTTTATTCTTTTCTTGCAAAATACCTTACCGACGTTTTAGGACTCGGTGCGTCTTTTCTTCTTATTCTCACGGCTGTAGCGAGAATCTGGGACGGTGTCAATGACCCGATGATGGGTACTATCGTAGATAATACTCATACTAAGATGGGTAAATACAGACCCTGGATTTTAAGAGGCTCTGTATGTAATGCTCTCGTTCTCGTGCTTTTATTCAGCAATCCCTTCGGTCTCAAGGGTGCGGCTCTTTGTGCTTATGTTACAGTTGCTTATATTGCATGGGGTATGACAAACACGATGGCTGATATTCCTTATTGGTCGATGGTACCCTCCTTTACAAGCGATCCCAAGGAAAGAAACCTTGTTTCTACTATTGCCCGTACCTTCTCGGGTCTCGGCCAGGGAATCGTTTCTATCGGTGCTCCTCTTCTTATGACTGCTGTAAGTGTTACGACAGCAATGGATGAAGCAGGTAATGCAGTAAAGGTACACGATGCTCGAAGCTACCTCGTATGTGCTGTAGTATGTGCTGTTTGTCTTATTTTTTTCTCTTCGGTATCTGTCGCATCTACTAAGGAAACCGTAGCACCGAAGGCTCCCGAAAAGTTCTCCTTCAAAAAGACCTTCGAAATTATAAAATCAAACGATCAGCTTCTCGTGTTTATGCTCTTTGCTATGATTTCCAATGCCGGTTGGTATCTCACCTCAGGCGTTGCTACTTATTATTTCGATGTTGTCGTAGGCGATCCCAATAAGCAGTCTACTTTCTCACTTTTCCAGGGTGCAGGCTCAGTAATCGGTCTTCTCTTCCATCCGATTATTACTAAGGTTTTCTCTAAGCGTAAGGCTTATCAGTTCTCTCTTATCTTTGCCGGACTCGGTTATGTAGGTATTTCCGTAGGCGCTTTCACGGGCGTATTTATGCTTATGAATATTTCCTACTTTATCTGTGCTGTAGGTATGGCATCAATGTTTATTTCACAGACTATTTTCCTTGCCGATGTTGTTGATTACGGAGAGGTTAAAATGGGCTTCAGAGCTGAATCTGTTACCTTCTCTATGAAGGGCTTCCTTCAGAAAATGGCATACACCTTCCAGACCGTGATTCTTTTCGGCTCTCTCGGTCTTTCAAATTATAACGGAGAGCTTCACAATCAGAATCCCGCCAGCGCAAAAACAGCTATTACCCTTATGCTTTCCGTAATTCCTGCCGTACTCTTCTTCATTTCTCTTATCGTATTCTCCGTTAAATTTAAGCTTCACGGAACATATATGGATGAGATTACCGCTGTGGTTACTGAAAACAGACTCAAGAGAGAGACCGCACAGGGCGAATAAATAATTTAATAGCTAAAGACAATCGATTTCGCCGACATTCCATAAGGCAGTATTTCTTTAATAAGTGATACATCTTCACAATAATGCGTTAAAAATCACCGATATGCGTCAGCATTATCGGTGATTTTTAACGATAAACAAATACTGTCTTATGGGATGTCGGCGTTCCGGCGGTTGTCTTTTTTTGTGTCTGCTTTTTATCGACATAATAATCATTCTTCTTGCCATATAATAAACAGGGTGATGTGATGAAGCAGACGGTGTATGTTGATGTTTTAGTGATAATAAATGTTTACATAAATTACGGACTTTTACTTATGAGTGCCTTTTTCAGAAGGCTTCCGCCCGAAAGGCTGAAAATGCTTTTAGCGTCTCTTTTCGGCGGTATATATTCTCTTATAATACTTACTGATATCAGCGATCTTATGATTTCTCTGTCCCGTATACCGGCACTGCTTATTATGACATATATTACCTTCGGTTATAAAAGCAAAAAGGATTATATTAAAGCGGTGCTTACTTTTTTCGGTGTAAATATGATATTTGCAGGGACAATGTTTATGCTGTGGTTTCTTCTGTGTCCGGAAAATATGTATTATAACAGCGGAATAGTGTATTTCGATATCGATGCTTTTACCTTGGTAATGCTTACGGTGGCGGCTTATTTTGTTATAAGGCTTGTCGCGGTTATAAATAAAAGTAAGGTACCGCGATGCTTTTCATATACGCTTAAAATATCCGCCTTTGAAAGTGAATTCTGCTGCAAGGCCTTGTACGATTCGGGAAACAGTCTTTGTGATCCCTTCAGCGGAGAGGGTGTAACGGTGGTAAACAGAGAAGTATTTAAAAGCTCTGTTTCTGAAGATTTGTTTTCGGATTTTGAAAATAACGACAGCATCAGAGGAATGAAGCTTATTCCCGTGAAAACCCTTTCGGGAACGAGGCTTATACCCTCTTTCAGAGCTGACAGAATTCAGATAAAGGATTTGGAAAAAAATCTGATTATTGAAAAACCGATAATTGCGGTTACAGATGAAAAAATACACGGAGGTGAATACGGAGCTCTTCTGCATTCGACAGTTTTTGATGATACCAAAGGAGAAATTTATGTTTTACATACTTGAGAAAATAATCAGAAAAATTGAGAATATATTTTTAAGAGGAAGCAATGAGGTTTATTATGTGAACGGCTCAGAAAATCTTCCTGCACCTCTTACCAAGGAGAGAGAGGACGAAATACTTTCAGAGTTTTCCGAGAATAATTTCTCAAACAGAGAGCTTCTGATAACTCATAATCTCCGTCTGGTAGTATATATAGCGAGAAAATTTGAAAACACGGGAATAAATATTGAGGATCTGGTTTCTATAGGCACAATAGGTCTCATAAAAGCGGTAAATACCTTTTGCCCCGGTAAAAAAATCAAGCTTGCGACTTATGCTTCGAGGTGTATCGAGAATGAAATACTGATGTATCTGAGAAAAACTGCCAATCTGAAAAATGAAATGTCTATTGATGAGCCTCTCAATGTGGACTGGGACGGAAATGAGCTGCTTTTATCGGATGTGCTCGGAAGCGATAACGATGAAGTAAACCGTAACATAGAAATGGAGGATGAAAAAAATCAGCTTCTCAAAATAGTATCGGGTCTCGAAGAGAGGGAGAGACAGATAATGACTATGCGCTTCGGACTTTTCGGCTCTAAAGAATACACCCAGAAGGAGGTAGCCGATATGCTCGGAATATCACAAAGCTACATATCGAGACTCGAAAAAAGAATTATCGAAAAAATAAAAATACAGCTTATAAAACAGCTGTAATTTGTTGACAATATGCGGCGGAATGGTATAAAATGTAAAAAAATGCAGGAGGAATAAAATATGGGCTTTGCAGCAGGATACGGAAAAACAAATGTAGATTTACTCTTTGAAAATATGCCGAGACTTCCCGAGGAGGGTGAAGAGATTTTCACTGACAGATTCTCTCTCTGTATCGGCGGAGGAGTACCGGGAACGATGATAACTCTCGGCAGACTAGGTATAGAATGTAAAACCGTAACGGAGCTTTCCGATGATATGTTTTCACGCTTTGCTATGGATGAATTCAGAAAGGCCGGAGTAGAGCCTGTCAATGTTTTTCACGGAGATAAGGTAGCTGTAAACATTACCGCCGCCGCAATCACAAAAAATGACCGTACCTTCTGGTCCTACGGAAACACAGAGGACTCAGCCAAAGCAGAAGAAATTTACTCTGCTCTCAAGGGCGCAAAAGCCGTAGCCATGCACGAAAGCTATACGGAGGTTTATCGCAGGCTTAAGGAAGAGGGGACTACCGTTATTCTCGACACAGGCTTTATAGAGGGAATGTCTCTCGAATCCTTTAAGGAGAGACTTCTCGTAGCTGATTACTATCTTCCTAACCGTAAGGAGGCTATGATCATAACCGGAGAAACCGATCCGAAGAAGGCCGCTGAGGTTTTAAGTGAATATCTTGACACAGCTATAGTGAAGCTCGATAAGGACGGCTGTCTTATTTATGATAAAAAGAGCTACACTTATGTCAAAAGCATCGATGAGTTTGTACATGTGGATTCTACAGGTGCCGGTGATGCTTTCTTTGCAGGCTTTATGTTCGGAATTATGATCGGTGAGCCTGTAGAAAGATGCGTGCTTTTCGGAAATATTACAGGCGGTAAATGTGTAACAGCCGTCGGATGCACCACTGCCTATGTGACAAGAGAGGAGCTTTATGCTCTTGCCGAAAAATATAAGGATAATATAATTTATAATTACTAAGGTGCTGTTATGGAATGTAAAAAGTATTCGGATTGGCTTGTGGTGTCCGATATCGACGGGACGCTGAATAATACTTTAAGGCGCACGCCGAAGGTGAATACGCAGGCAATCGACAGGTTTGTTCATACACTCGGCGGCTCCTTTACTCTTGCCTCAGCGAGAAATGTGCAATCCTTAAAGCCTCATTATATGAAGCTTCCCGATGTTAGAACTCCCGCAATAGTTCTTAACGGTGCAGGAATATATGATTTTTCGAAGGAAAAGATGCTTTGGTTTAATTCTATTCCTACTTCGGGAAAAGAGATTATAAAAAAAGCGATGGATAAGTTTCCTTTTCTCGAAATCGGTGTGTTTACGGATGATATGATTTATCTGGTAAGAGCTAAATATTTATCTCCGGTTATGATGCTGCTCGACTCCCTCAGACACAGAAAATGCGACAGCATAGATGATGTTCCCGAGGATAAGTGGGGTAAGGTTATTTTTTACTGCTTTCCTAATCAGAAAAAGAAAATCAAAGAATTTGTTATCGGTATTTCGGGAACAGAGCTTTCGTATATCGACACTACTGCTTTTTCCTTCGATATGTTAAGCAGCAGTACACATAAGGGTAATGCCGTAAGGGTTCTGGCGGAAATTCTGCATATTCCCGAAGAAAACATCGGTGCAATAGGTGACTATTATAATGACCTTGATATGCTGAAAACAGTTTCTCATCCTGCCTGCTGTGAGCAGGCTCCCGAGGAGATACATAAGGTGTGCGAGTTTCACGCCTGTCATTGCAATAAAGGTGCTGTAGCAGATTTTCTCAGATACATAGAAGAAAAATACTGACAAAAGAAAGGGTGTTATTTATGAAGAAGTTAATCAGTATTGCTTTGTCTTTAGCTATGCTTTTTACTCTGACTGTATCGGCTTTTGCTCAGGCGCAGGAGAGTGACGAAAGCTATGAGGGTTACCCTGTTGTCGTGGTAAGAGGTATCGATTTCGGAGGTTTTTACCTGGAGGATGGAAGTCCTGCTATAAGCTTTCAGCTGGCTGATGCCTTTATTCTTTTAAAAAATTACTTTACCGAGCTTGTAATCAATAAAAATGAAGATGCTTTTTTAAGCAGTGCTATGATGCTCGCAGCAGATATTCTCGAGCCTATTTCTATGGATAAGGAGGGTAACTCCGTCCATCAGCTTTATTTCGATAAGTACGAAAAATCTATGGATAATTATCCCGACGAGGTTCCTCTTATGGAGGATAAAGGCGAAACGGGAATAATAAAAACGGCTATTGATGCCATAGGTGCTGAAAATGTTTATTATTTCACCTATGATTGGCGAAAGAGCGCCAAAGAAATAGCCGCTGACCTTAACAGCTTTATTGGAAATATTCTCTCGGATAAGGTTAATATTATTGCCGTAAGCATGGGAGGTATGGTTACAACCTCATATCTTTATTATTACGGTGCGGAAAAGGTGAATAACCTTCTTTATGTTTCTTCTGCCCATAACGGTACCTATGGCCCGGGTGATGCCTTTAACGGTGATATTTATTTTGACGGTAATGTTATTTTTAACCGCATAAAAAAATCCTTTTCGGGAGGACTGATAAGCGGTCTCTTCCTTAATTTAATCGGCAAAATCGGTGTATTTGATGCTGTGACAGCTGTTGCTAATAAGGTAGTGGAGAATAATCCGCAGTTTCTTAATAACGATATGCTCAGAAGCGGCTTCGGTACTCTTTTAGGCTTATGGGCTATGTGTCCCGATGATAAGTTCACAAGCGGTGTGGAATTTATGTTCGGCGGCTACGAGGATGAATATCCCGTTCTTATGGATAAGCTCGAAGAAACCGAGGAATTCCTTTTTGCTACGGAGGATATAATAAACAGTGCAGCAGAAAGCGGAGTAAGGCTATCCTTTATTTCGAATTATAATACTCCTCTCGCACCCTATTACAGAAGCTCATTTTTACAGGGTGACGGTGTTCTCGAAACAAAGCTTACATCGAACTTTGCTACGGTAGCTGACTATGGTGAAGTGCTTACCGAAGAGCAGCTTTCAAAGGCTGATAAGGATTATGTTTCACCCGACGGAATAATCGATGCTACTACAGCGCTTTACAGAGATGTTACCTGGTTTGTTAAGGATGCCGAGCATGTAGCGGCAAGATATGGAAGTGAGTACGCTGATTTTGTTATGTGGCTTGTTCTTTCCGAAAATCAGCCGACGGTAAAAACATCTTCTAAGTATCCGCAGTTTATGGCTGTGGATGCTGAACGAAATCTTACAGCAGCTGAATAAAACAAATACCGCCCCGTACCTTAAAGGATGAGGCGGTATGTTTTATTTGAGAAGCTTTTTACCGAAAATACATGCGGCGGCAGTTATTCCGATAACTACACCTAATTTCCGTGCCTTGGACAGTGCTTCATCGACTGATGAGGGCATGTGAGAGAAAACGAATTCTTTTACGGGCTTTGACGGCTTATAATCACAAAGCTCTCCCATGGTCACGGTATAGCTTTTATAATTTCTGATATCCTTTTCGTCGAGGATATAGACTCTTACTCCGCGCTTATCTCCGGCACCGTAGGTGCTGAAGCCTGCACCCTGAGAGTAACCGAGGTCTATTCCGTCTTTACGGGTTATAAAGCTGTTTATATGGTCGTGACCTACGAAGATGCCGAGAACATCGCCCTTTTCCTTGAGCGCATCAAATTCACCGTTATTAATCTCGGGAACGGCGGGAGATTCATACATAAATCCGCCTTCGGCTATTGTCTTGCTGTCAAGCTTCCAAAAGGTATTATTTCTGCTTTTAAAGGCTTCTACGGAGCCTTTTTCCTTTTTAGGGCATTTAATGAGAGTATCGTAGTATTCGGGAACAGGTATATGCTGAAAAACAAATGACGGAAGATAAGCACCTGTTTTTTTCTTTAATCTTTCGCGTTCTTTTCTGAACCATTCTATCTGTTCTTTCTTAACGGGTGAATACGCTCCGTCAGGCTCTTTTTTGTTCGAGTCGATGAGATAAAGATTAAAGATTTCCTTTTCCTTAGCCGAATCGAAAATCTGAAGGGAATAGGTTCCCTTGTCCTCGTCGCATCTCGGTATTCCGAATCTGCAGCCGGAATAGGAGGAGTAGATTTTTATCTGTGTATCCTTGGTTACGCTGCCGTCATCATCGTGATTTCCGAAGGTCATACAGAAGGGGATATTTCTTTCTTCCATCGGTGTAATAAAAGCATTGATAACAGCTCTGACCTTATTTTCCGCATCTGTTTTATAGCAGGAGTGGTAAGCCTGTACCTGGTCTCCCGTGAGAACTACGAGGTCAGGCTTTTCTTTATCAAGAGCGAGCTCGATGAGCTTTATAGTGTCCGGATTAACGGGATAATCCTCTTGAATATCGGCTATCTGCATTATTTTGAAAGTACCGTTATTGAAATGAAGCATTTTTACGCCTCCCTGATATATTCTCATAACAGTATATATCTTTTGCCTCTGAAGGTCAATATCAAAAGGTAACAAGACAAAAGAAAAATTCATATAATAAACCGATAAGGGGGTAATTAAGTTGACATATACCTATATAAAATTTGAAAGTCAGACCCAGGGCGAAAAAGCCAGAAGTCTGCTTAAGAAAAATAATATAAAATCGCATCTCAGAAGAAATCCTAATCCTGACCGCAAACAGGGCTGCAACTTTGCCCTTTTTGTTGATGGAAATATATGGAAGGCATACGAGATAATAACAGTGGGCGGAATAAGCAGTTCAGGGGTAGAGACTTACCGTGAGAGAATATGATTTATCTTGATAACGGTGCTACTTCCTTCCCGAAGCCCTGCTGCGTAACGGAAAGCGTGCTCAGGACTGTCAGATATTCCGGCGGAAGTCCGGGAAGAGGAGGGCACAGTAACAGCATAAAAGCCGGAGAAACCGTCTACAGGACGAGAGAGCTGCTGGGAGAAATGTTTTCATGCGAGGCAGACGGAGTAGTTTTTACCGACAATTGCACTACGGCTCTTAATACGGCGATTAAAGGTGTCTGTAAAAAAGGTGACAGAGTGCTTACCTCTTCGCTTGAACACAATTCCGTACTAAGACCGCTGGAAAAACTGAAACAGCAGGGAATAATAACTTATGAAACAGTGAAAATAAATCCTCTGTGCGATTCGGAAACTGTCCGTAATTTTAAAGAGATGACTGATAATAATACGAAGGTTATCGTATGTACATTCGCATCTAATGTTTTCGGTACCGTTTTACCCATAGAGGAGATAGGAAGATTTTGCAGAGAAAAAGATATAATTTTTATCGTGGACGGAGCGCAGGCGGCAGGTGCATTTGAAATAGATATGAAAAAAATGAACATCGATATTCTCTGCATCCCCGGTCACAAGGGCTTGTTCGGTCCGTCGGGAACGGGAGCTATGCTGCTGTCCGGAAGAGTAATGCCTGAGGAGCTGACTCAGGGTGGCACGGGCAGCTATTCGATGGATAAAAATCAGCCCGCGTCGGCGCCTGACAGATACGAAAGCGGAACTCTTAATCTGCCGGGAATAGCAGGCCTTAATTCGGGAATAAGTTTTATACGAAGGTTCGGCGGTGAAAAAGCCGTGCATCAGAAGGAGACAGCATTAATTAAGCTTCTCGAAGAGGATTTATCGGTTATAAAAGGGGTTAAGCTTTATCCCTATATGAATTCTGCCGTAAGATCGCCTATACTCTCCTTTAACATCGGTGACTATCACAGCGAAGAGGTGGGGGCATATCTTGACAAAAACGGAATAGCCGTCAGGGCAGGCTATCACTGTGCCGGATTGGCTCACAGTAATTACGGTACTGCCTACAGCGGATGTGTGAGAGTGACTCCGGGAATATTTAACAGTATAAAAGATATAAAAAATCTTGTTTTTTACTGTAATAAAATTGCATTAGGAAAAAATTTGTGATATAATCGTTAAGAAGAAGTTTCTATGGCGTTTTTGCGGAGGATAATATGCTTGATTTTTTAAAAGAATTTTTTGAAGGAGCTTTAAAGCTTAGCAGGTCTGTTGCCTGGTACGATATAGTTGACATACTGTTTGTTGCTTTTGCTTTTTATTATGTTATTAAGCTTCTGAGACAGACGAGAGCCTTTCATCTCGTTAAAGGCATAGTCTTTATGGGCTTGATTTACTTTGTGGTGTCGTCATTCAATATGAGTGCCAGCAGTTATATCCTTAATCAGCTTTTCAGTAACATCGTAATAGTAATGCTTCTTCTCTTTCAGCCCGAACTCAGACATGCCATCGAAAGCTTCGGCAGAGGGGACTTCAGAAAGCTTTCTATCTTTTCTTCCCGAAATTCAGATTTTTATAAAGAAGAAAGTGAAGTGGTTGCCGCCGACATTTCAAAGGCTGTTTCAAATATGAGCGACAGTAAAACAGGCGCTCTTATTGTTATAGAAGGTAAAACTCCTTTGGGGGAAATTATTGCTACGGGAAGCATCTCAGATGCGGCTGTCAGTGAGGTAATGCTCGAAAACATTTTCTTTCCGAAATCACCTCTTCATGACGGTGCGGTTGTGGTCCGTGATAACCGTATTTATGCGGCAGGCTGTATTCTTCCTCTTACGCAGAACGAGGTCAGCGCAGAGCTCGGTACGCGTCACAGAGCCGCTATCGGCATGAGTGAGCACAGCGATGCTCTTGTGGTTGTTGTCTCTGAGGAAACCGGCTCTATTTCTATTGCAAGCGGCGGCACTCTCGAGAGAAATCTTACTGTAGGTGAGGTTCGTGAAACTATAGGTAATTTCCTTAAAAGCGACAGCTCTGAAACAGGAAAGAGCTTTAAGATTCTTCGGAGGAGAAGATAATGAGTAAGAACAGTAAAAGTATTATTGAAAAAATAATATATAACAATAAGCTTCTTATGGTTTTCTGTCTGATTATTTCAGTTATACTCTGGGCGGCGGTAAAAATTAATTACAGTGCAGACACAACCCGTACCATAAGCGATGTTAAAATAACTGTTACAAGCAGTGCGGACAGCTCGGACTTTGTACCCTTTATCGGTGCCGACGAGCTTTATGCCGATGTAGTTGTAACAGGTAAGGCTTATAATATTAACAGCTATGCTCTCACCAAAGACGATATAATTGTCGAGGCTTCGGGAGGCTATATTGATTCTGCCGGATATAAGGTTCTGAATCTTACGGTAAAAGCATCGGAAACGGGCGATATTTCAGATGTAGAAATATCTTCTGTATCACCTTCGACGCTTTCGGTTTATTATGACCGTAAAGCTACTCAGACCTTTGATGTTGAGGCAAGAATAACAAATAATCTTGACGAGCTTTCAGAGGGTGAGTTCACTGTCGGACAGCCCGTTCCCTCTATGAGTACCGTGGATATTACAGGTCCTTCCACCATCCTCAACAAAATGACAAAGGTTTATTTCGAAGGCTCCGTAATCGAAGAAGATATTCCTCTTACCCAGGCGAAGGTTATCCCTGCCGATATTTCCTATGAGCTCGAAAGTAAGCGTTATGAGCAATATCTTACCTGCGAGAGCATTAACGATGAGTCAAATCCCGCTACGGTTACTATACCTGTTTATGTAACAAAGAATGTTCCCACACAGGTGAAATTCATTAATCAGCCTGCTTATTTTACGGAGAATCCTCCTAAGGTGAAGATTACTCCTTCAGAGCTTGAGGTGACTTATAATCCTGCCGAAAGCTCCGATTATGAGTTTATTACTGTGGGAACTGTGGATTTTCGCACTCTTCTCAATGAGGTAAACAAATTCTCCTTTGAGGTTGATGAAAAGTTTAAAAAATCAACTGCTGCGGACATCTCCTTCGGAGAGTTCAGGGTAACGGTTGATATGTCCTCTATGAGCAGGAAAACCTTCGATATAACTGATGGCAAGGTTATACTTCTGAATCAGAGCGAGGGCTTCGATTATTCTGTAGACACTTCGCGCAGTAATTTTGACAGCGTGGTGGTTATCGGTCCGAAAAAAAGTCTCGATAAAATCAGTGCAGACGATATACAGGTCGAAATCAATGTTTCAAGCCTTTCTGCGAGAATGAGAGGCAGTCAATCCATCGAAGTATCAAATATTTCTATCGTGAACGAGGAAATTGATGATTGTTGGATTTACGGTAAATATAATGCTATAATCAGCGTTAGCGCACAGTAATTAAAGAGGGGAGTGAAAACTCTCCTTTTTTTCCTTTTTCTCTTGTTAATTTTATAGTTTTATGCTATAATTAAATTTAAATTAAACTATAATCGTATCGTTTATATCTTCGGAGGTAAAAAATGATAGAATATATAAAAATTATTATTATTTCTCTTATATGCGGTGTAACTCTTCCGCTTCCCGTTTCGTCAGCGGCACACCTTTCTTTCGTTAACGGTGTTCTTAATTTTTCTGATGATAAAAGTGTTCTCGGATTTTACTATTCAGTTATGTCCGTAGTTTTTTCTGCAGTAATATTCGTTCTTCTCAGAAAGATTTATATTCTGGGCATCAGCTCACTTTTCAATAAGGACAGCAAGCTTACAGCATACAGAAAGCTTATGAAAAATCTGCTTGTCTCTCTTATTCCGGCAGTGATACTTTTTGTTCCTGTGGGCGAGGATAAGCTTCTCTGTGACCTTTTTGACGGATTTCTCGTCAAAAGCAATATTCTTCTGGTTTCCGTGGCCACCGTTATAAACGCACTTATTCTCGTCATTTCCGTGTGGTATACCAGACAGAGTTATTCTGTTACCAAAAAGGGTGCTGATTTGAAAACTGTAATACGCTCATCTGTTTATCAGATTATTTCATACGTTATTCCCGGTGCTTCGCATGTATCCTCAGCCGGCACCAATATGCTTATATGCGATGTAGAGTCAAAAATAATTATCAGGGAAATCTATCTGTACATTGCTCCTCAGATGCTGGTCATTAATGTGGCGAAAATTATAAGATATATTCTTTCGGATATGATAGTAAACCCTGTAATGGTTGTTTTCTGTGTTGTATCTGTTTTACTTATGAGTACGCTTGTCGTTACTAAGATGAGTAAAATCAATATCAGAAGAATATTAGGCTTTTTTACAGTGTACGGAGCTGTTGCAGGTGTGCTTTTTGCAGTTCTCTCATTCGTACTTAAGTAATAAAGGGGAAAGGTTAAGCTATGGCAAATAAAAAAACTACAACGAAAAAGTCTTCCTCTTCAAAGAAAGGTAAGACAGGTACCAAATCTAAATCCGATTCCAAATATGTAGGAAAGAATAAAAACTATTCCGTTCCTTTTTCTGAAAGGTATCATAATGCTATTATGCTTTCTTATATAGTAGGCGGTGTATTTCTCGGATGCGTAGCTCTTATTCCGGGATATAATCTTTGGGAAAAGCTCCGCGGACTTCTTTTTTCGGTTTTCGGACTGAGCCTCTATCTGCTCGTAGTGCAGATACTTGTAATCGGTGTAAGACTTGCTTTAGGAAATCTTAAGAGAAGCCTGCTTGTTACGAATATTTCGGGCTTTCTTGCCGTATCCACTCTTTGCTCCATAATTCATCTTATTAATTTTTCTATCGCGCAGGGCGGATTTGACGAATGGAAGCTTCAGCTCTTTGAGGCCGCAAAAACCTCCTGGGGCATAGGTACGGGTGTATTCTCCTTCAGCGGCGGTATTCTCGGAGCCCTTTTCGGCGGAACGGCACTTTTCACCTGCGGAAAGGCAGGAGGCTTTGTTATAGTTATCGCTGTATTCCTTGTAAGTCTGTTCTTCCATCTTAACATCGACATCAATTCTATCGGTGACACGGTTTCTGCCACCATTAACGGCGGTAAAGAGAAGCTTGATATGTCCAAGGAAGAGCTTAAGGTTAAAAGAGATGAAAGGGCGGTAATTCGTGCTGAAAAGAAACAGCAAAGATTGCTTATGCTCGAAGAGGAAAAGCGTATCGAAGCAGAGAGAGCCGCCGAGCAGCAGCAAAAGGAAATACCCGAAAGCTTTGATTTCAATGAAACAGAGATCGAATATGACCCTATAGACAGAGAGACAGGTAAGCCCTTAAGACCTCTCAAGCCTTTTACACCTAAGGATCAGCTCTTTACCTATGCTGACGGTGAAAAGCCTAAGGCTACTCCCGAAGAAGAAAAGTTCGAAATTGATTTCATTTCTTCTCCCAGAAGAAGCAAGCCTGCAGCCTTTCCGCGTAACGAAGCGAAGGCTCAGGAAGCAGAAAAGGACATTCACTTGAGTGAGGTCACCGAAGAAAACATCGATGATTTTGTGCCTGACGATGACACGCTTTCTGCCGACGCATCTGAAATAGTAAGAGATGCTATCAAGACGGCTAACGCGAAGCTTAAAAAGAATATGGATGATGTTTCTTCTTATAAGGAAGAAAAGAAAAAGGTTAAAAAAGAGTACAGACTTCCTCCGATAGAATGTCTCAATGAGCCGATTTTTAATAATGACGAGGATTTTGCAGGTGAAATGCGTGTTACGGCAAAGAAGCTTGTAGATGTTCTTAAATCCTTCGGCGTAGAAACTACTCTTATCGGGGTATCGAGAGGACCTTCAGTAACGAGATATGAGCTTTCTCCTGCTCCTGGTGTCAAAATAAGCAAGATTATCAATCTTATCGACGATATAGCCTTAGGTCTTGCTGCCTCGGGTGTCAGAATAGAAGCTCCCATACCGGGAAAATCTGCTGTCGGTATCGAGGTGCCTAATAAGACACGCTCTACGGTTACGCTCCGTGAAATTATTTCATCCGCAGAGTATAATAAGCATAAGGGTAAGCTTCTTACCGTTGCTCTCGGTAAGGATATCGCAGGTAACATAAACTGTGCTGACCTTTCTAAGATGCCCCATCTTCTTATTGCAGGTACCACAGGCTCAGGTAAATCCGTCTGCCTTAACGGTATGATAGCAAGTATTCTTTATAATGCCACGCCCTCAGAGGTCAAGCTTCTTATGATCGACCCCAAGCAGGTTGAATTTACGGTATATAACGGTATACCTCATCTTCTCGTTCCGGTTATTACCGATGCGAGAAAGGCCGCAGGCTCTCTTGCCTGGGCTGTAAGTGAAATGGATAACCGTTATAAGACCTTCGCACAGTGCGGTGTGCGCGATATCGGCTCCTTCAATAAATACATCAAGGATCACCCTGAGCTTCAGTATATGCCGCAGATAGTTATTTTTATTGACGAGCTTAATGACCTTATGATGGTTTCACCTAAGGAGGTAGAGGATTCTATCTGCCGTCTTGCTCAGAAAGCGAGAGCTGCAGGTATGCATCTCGTTGTGGCTACTCAGAGACCGTCAGTTGATGTTATTACGGGTCTTATCAAGGCTAATATTCCTTCGAGACTTTCACTTTCTGTTTCTTCACAGGTTGACTCCCGTACGGTTCTCGACTGTATAGGCGCTGAAAAGCTTCTCGGTAACGGTGATATGCTGTTCAGTCCCGTGGGTATTTCTAAACCTGTCAGAATCCAGGGTGCTTACCTTTCTGATGAGGAAATAGAGAAGATAGTAGATTTCATCAAAGAGCAGGAAAATGCCGAATATGACGATGAAATTATGGATGAAATCGAGCGTAATGCTGTAGCTGACAAAAAGAAAGGCGGTTCATCGGGCGGCGGAAGCATAGCTGATGACTCTGACGGCGAATACGATGATATGCTCGACGATGCGGTAAATGTAATAACAGAGCTTAATTCCGCTTCTACTACTGTTTTACAGAGAAAGCTTCGCGTAGGCTATGCCCGTGCGGCGAGAATTATGGATGAGCTTGAACAGCTCGGTTATGTAAGCGCCGCCGAGGGAAATAAACCCCGTAAGGTGCTTGTTTCCCGCAGTCAGTATCTCGAAATGAAGGCCGGTGCTGATGTGGCAAATGACGATTTCGATATACTTTCAGATTAAAATATAATTAGGTGATAAAGCTTATGACCGGATTTTTACCTTTATCTAAAAAAGAAGCGCTTGAAAGAGGCTGGGACGAGGTTGATTTCGTCTATGTTATCGGTGATGCCTATGTGGATCACCCCTCCTTCGGTCCTGCTATAATTACGAGAGTGCTTGAATACAACGGTTTTACAGTAGGTATAATATCACAGCCTGATTGGCACAGTGCAGAGGACTTCCGTGAATACGGGCGTCCTCGCCTTGGCTTTTTGGTGTCTTCGGGTAATATTGATTCTATGGTAGCTCATTATACCGCCGCTAAGAAAAAGAGAAGCGATGACGCTTACACTCCCGGTGGAAAAGCCGGAGCAAGGCCTGACCGTGCCGTAATCGTTTACTGTAACCGTATCCGTGAGGCTTACGGAGATGTACCCATAATCATCGGCGGACTTGAAGCCTCTCTTCGTCGTTTTGCTCATTACGATTATTGGGACGATAAAATCAGACGCTCTGTTATTTTCGATTCACAGGCTGACCTTATTTCCTACGGAATGGGTGAAAAACAGACTGTTGAAATAGCTGAGAGACTTCGCAGCGGCGAGAAAATCTCTGACATTACCGATGTAAGAGGTACCTGCTATGTCTGCGATGTAAAGGATACTCCTCTTACAGGTGCAGAGTGTCCTTCCTATGAAAATGTCTGTGCGAGTAAGAAGGAATATGCTGTTTCCTGCCGTATTCAGCAGGACGAGCAGGACCATATCCGCGGTAAGCTCATCAAACAGCGCCACGGAAACAAAATGCTTGTACAGAATCCGCCTATGCCTCCGCTTACTACAGCAGAGCTTGATGAGGTTTACAGTCTGCCTTATATGAGAAATTATCATCCATCCTACGAGGAAAAGGGCGGAGTACCCGGTATAGAGGAGGTAAAGTTTTCGGTTACTCATAACCGCGGCTGCTTCGGCGGATGTAACTTCTGTTCCATAGCCTTTCACCAGGGAAGATATGTAACCTCACGAAGCAAAGAGTCTATTCTCCGTGAGGCAGAGCTTTTAACGAAAATGCCCGATTTCAAGGGTTATATTCACGATATCGGCGGACCTACGGCCAATTTCAGAGATACCTCCTGTGAAAAGCAGAAGACTCTCGGCCTCTGTAAGGGTAAAAAATGTCTTGCTCCCAAGGTGTGTCCTGCACTTAAGGCTGACCATAGTGAATATGTGGATATTTTAAGAAGTGTACGCAGGATAAAGGGTGTTAAAAAGGTCTTTATCCGTTCCGGAATACGCTATGATTATATGCTCCAGGATGAGGATGAGACCTTCTTTAAGGAGCTTATTAAATATCATATCAGCGGACAGCTTAAGGTTGCTCCCGAGCACTGCTCAGCTATGGTTCTCGAAAAGATGGGAAAGCCTTATATTGATGCTTATGTTAATTTCTCGAAGCGCTACTTTGAGCTGACAAAGAGCGTAGGCAAGGAGCAGTATCTGGTGCCTTATCTTATGTCTTCTCATCCCGGTTCAAGACTTGAAGAGGCTGTTGAGCTTGCCTGCTTCCTTAAAAAGCGCAGCATCAGACCTGAGCAGGTCCAGGATTTTTATCCGACACCGGGTACGGTTTCGACCTGTATGTTCTACACAGGACTCGATCCTTACACTATGAAAGAGGTATATGTAGCTAAAACACCCGAGGAAAAGGCTATGCAGAGAGCTCTTTTACAGTATTACAATCCGCAGAACAGAGATATTATTCTTAAGGCTCTTAAAAAATGCGGGAGGTATGACCTTATCGGAACGGGAGAAAAATGTCTCGTAAGGGACAACAAGCCTCTCTTAAAATCAGATAATACTTACGGTAACCGTAGAAATAGCAGGACAGGTGGAAAGACTTATGGCAAAAAGAAGACGAAAAGGTAAAAACAGCTTGCTTGGCTTATTGTTGGCAGTTATTGTACTTGCTTGCTCCTTCTTTTTTGATGAATCGGAGCCCGGGAAGGTAACCAATACCTATCTCGGCGACGGTGAGGCCTATATTCACATCATTGATGTAGGGCAGGGCAGTGCTGCTCTTATACAGGAGGGCAACAAGGGTATACTTATTGATACGGGTGAAGATGATTACGGCGAATATCTTGTTTCTTACATTAATTCCTGCGGTGTCGATGAGCTGGAGTATGTAATCGCTTCTCATCCTCATTCCGATCATATCGGCGGTATAACAGATGTATTCGAGGCTTTTAAGGTAGGCACGGTCGTTATGCCTGAGCTTTCCGAAAAGAATATTCCTGCCACACGGGTATATGAAAGAATGATGGAATATATTCTTGACAATGATATGGATGTTCTTTTCCCTGAGATCGGAAAAACGATATATCTCGAAAATGCGTCTCTTTCGTTCTTCGGTCCCGTAAAGCAGACTGAGGATCTCAATAATATGTCTCTTATCTGTAAGGTGAACGCTTACGGAAACAGAGCTATGATTTTGGGCGATGCGGAAAAGGAAGAGCTTTCGTCGGTATATGAAACTGTTCTCGGCGAATTTGAATCGGAGATTCTCGTTATGGGTCACCACGGCAGCAGAACATCTGTATATAAGCCGCTTCTGAACGCTGTCAATGCTTCTGTAGCCGTAATTTCCTGCGGAAGGGATAACGATTACGGCCATCCTCATAAGGAGGCGCTTGATTATGCTTCTAAGAACGGTCTTACCCTTTACCGTACCGACAAAGAAGGGGATATAGTTTTCCGTTTTACGGCCGAAGGCTATGAGAAGGTGAAATGATATGGAGAGGCTTATTGTAGACAGAATCTCAGAGGGTATCGCTGTTATAGAGAAAGAGGATTTAAGCCGAATAACCGTAAATGCTTCTGAATTCGGCTTTACGGTAAATGAAGGTGATGTGCTTCTTTTCGACGGAAAGAAATACATTAAAGATGAAGCTGAAAAAGACGAGAGAAAGCTAAAGCTTCTTCTTATGCAGGAAAAACTGAAAGAAAAGAGTAAAAATAAGTAAAAAACTTTTGAAAATTACTTGCTTTTTCTTTTTTCTTATGATATACTCTTCGAGATAACGCACGCATAGGGATTGGTATGCCCGTTTCGCCCCCTTCGGGTGTTGCATACTTTTGAACTTGCGGTGGTTAAAAAAACAAAAGGAGGACATAACAATGTCAGTAGTATCAATGAAACAGCTTCTTGAAGCAGGTGTACATTTCGGTCACCAGACAAGAAGATGGAACCCGAAAATGAGTGAGTACATTTTCGCAGAAAGAAACGGAATTTACATCATTGACCTTCAGAAGACTGTAAAGAAGCTCGAAGAAGCTTATTCTTTCGTTCGTGAAGTATCAATGAACGGTGGCGAGGTTCTCTTTGTCGGCACAAAGAAGCAGGCTATGGATTCTATCCGTGAGGAAGCTATCCGTGCAGGCATGCCCTTCGTAAACGCTCGTTGGCTCGGCGGTATGCTCACAAACTTCGGCACAATCCAGAAGAGAATTAAAAGACTTGCTCAGCTCAAGGTTATGGAGCAGGACGGCACATTCGCACTTCTTCCCAAAAAGGAAGTTATCAAGCTTAACCTCGAAATCGAAAAGCTTGAAAAGTTTATGGGCGGTATCACAGAAATGAAGAAGCAGCCCGCTGCACTCTTCATCGTTGACCCCAGAAAAGAAAGAATCGCAGTAGCAGAAGCTCACAAGCTCGGTATCCCCATCGTAGCTATCGTTGACACAAACTGTGATCCTGATGAAGTAGATTACGTAATTCCCGGTAACGACGATGCTATCAGAGCCGTAAGACTTATTGCAGGCGCTATGGCTGATGCTGTTATCGAAGGCAGACAGGGCGAATCAAACGCTCCTGTAGCTGAAGAAGCTGCAGAGGAAGCTGCTGAATAATTTCAGTATAAATTAAACCCCGTAGCAAAAACGGGGTTTCTTTGAAAAAATTATAAATCATAGGAGGAATTTTATTATGGCATTTACAGCTAAAGACGTACAGGCTCTTCGTGAAAAGACCGGCGTTGGTATGATGGACTGCAAAAAGGCTCTTGTTGAAGCTGACGGCGATGTAGACAAGGCTATGGATATTCTCAGAGAAAAAGGTCTTGCTTCTCAGGCTAAGAAGGCAAGCAGAGTTGCAGCTGAAGGTATCGTTGCTGCTTATAACGATGCAAATGCAGGTGCTCTCGTTGAAATCAACTGTGAGACTGACTTCGTTGCTAAGGGCGCTCCCTTCGTAAACCTTGCTAATAAGGTTGTTAAGACTGTTGTTGCTGCAAAGCCTGCTGACCTTGAAGCTCTTCTCGC
>JAFXDE010000044.1 GCA_017516315.1 Clostridia bacterium
TCCGCTTTGACATTGCGAAAAACCACCG
Source organism: Clostridia bacterium (assembly GCA_017516315.1). Classification (GTDB taxonomy): domain Bacteria; phylum Bacillota; class Clostridia; order Oscillospirales; family Acutalibacteraceae; genus UBA6857. The sequence goes on from JAFXDE010000044.1 coordinate 29, forward strand.
TAATACGCGAGTATTGCGGTGGTTTTGTCGCTTCCTCAAACCAAAAAATATCTCAATAAAAACTGCTTTGTACCTTAAAATTCAGATAGTTTTGATGAAGAACAAGGCAAAAATAGTGAATTTTAAGGCTTAACTTCCTTATGAAGTGTCGCCCTTTGTCGGCTCTTTTTGTTTTTATACCTAAAAGGTTGACAATGAAGGCTAATAGATGTAGAATGTTATGTGTAAAATTATGAAAAAGGAGCAAATTAATATGATGCCTAAATCAATGATAAAAGGAATCTGCATTTTTCTTGCCGCCTTAATGGTGCTTTCTGTCGGTGCAGTAATTTTCCAGGTTATTGCCGCAGAGCCGGGTGCAGTGCCTATGGTCGCACCCGTTACGGGAGATAATGATGCTGATTATATAATTCCCGTTGGTCTTGCACTTCTCGCCGTACTTGCAATAGGCGTATGTGTTTTTCTTCCGAAAATGAAGAAAAAAGACGAGGAAGAAAAAGAAGAAAAAACCGAAGAATAAATTCTGAAAGTGAGGAAAAATAAATGAAGAAAATCATTTCTGTTTTACTGAGTGTAATTTTAATCTGCGGTGTATGTGTGCTTCCTTCATCTGCTGAGCAGGATACAGACTACACAGACTATCCAATCATTCTTGTTCCCGGCTTTACTTCTACGGCTCTTTACCGTATCGATGAGGAAACGGGAGAAGAAATCGTAGTATGGGATGACCCTGTGGCACAGGTAGGTGCAGGCGGCGACCTTGAATCCATCGTTCCCGATTTCAAAACCTATCTCTTAGAGGGAAATGTAGCACCTCTTGCACAGAGATTAGGTGAGGGCTTTAACAGAATCTTTGACGGAATGAAGTGCAATCCTGACGGTACAAGCTATTATGACGTTAAGCGCTATATCGAAACTGCCGAAGACGGTAACTACGCTAATCTCAGAGAAAAATATCCCGACGGTAAGCATCAGTACGAAAAGGAACTTATGGCTGAGCTTTCCGAGGTGGTAGGATACGAAAACCTTTATATTTTCTCTGCTGATTTCCGTATGGGCGCTATTGAAAATGCAGAAAGACTCAGAGTATATATTGACGATGTAATCTCACATAATAATAAGGTAAGAGCAGAAAGCGGAAAGGCTCCCATCGACAGAGCAAACATTTTTACCCTTTCCCACGGCGGACAGATTACAGGCACTTATTTCGCTCTTTTCGGCGAAGAGGGTAAGGTAAACAATGCTGTTCTTACATGTCCCGCTTTGGGCGGTGCAGGTATAGCTTACGATGCTTTTAACGGAGAGATTAACTTTGATGAAATCGGTCTGCTTACCTTTATCCAGCACGCTTTTATGCTCGAGGACGATTATCAGATTCTCGTTATGGCACAGCAGCTCGGCTTTATAGATGAGCTTATCGAGGCGCTTCTCCCTTATGTTATGGAAACCATCGGCTGTTGGGGAAGTCTTTGGGATTTCATCCCTCTCGAGCAGTATGAGGAAGTAAAGGCTAAATGTCTTGACTCCGAGGTGCATGCAGGTCTTATCGCTAAAAGTGACAGAATGCACTACGAAATAATGGCCCGTGACGGCATTAACAATTATACCGACGGCTTCGAAAAAGCGAGAAGAGCCGGTACAAACATCTATAACATTTCAGGCTATGATAATAAGATTATCACAGGTATGACCGAAACCTCCGATGCTATACTTCCTACAGCAGGCTGTACAGGTGCTACCGTAGCACCCTTCGGTGAGCGCTTCGCCGACGGCTATGTTCAGAAGGTGGATACAGGTATTTATCAGGTGTCTCCCTCTATGACCGTAGACGCATCTACATCTTATCTCCCCGAGCATACCTGGTTTATCGAAAATTACTATCACGGTATGACCGTAAAGGATGAATTCACAAATTCGCTTATGAGAAAGCTTCTTCTTACCGATGAAAGCTTTGACATTCATTCTTTGTCTGAATACCCTCAGTTCCACGCTACCACGAATCCTGCACACACAGTATGGGCAGCATTTAACAGCAGTCAGGAGGGTTATGTTTCATCGGAGGATACAGCTCTCGTAATCAGAAATCTTTCCAAGGAAAGAAGTATGGTAATTACAGCTCTCAGTGCAGAGGGCGCTGACATAGCCTTCGATTTCGCTCCCTTTACTCTCAAGGCAGGTCAGACAAAAGAAATCCCCATTAAGGGTGATATTCCTGCAGTAAGTCTTAAAAACTTTGAGGTTAATATTTCTTATTTCGCTCAGAGCATTACTCCCATAGGCGGCAGAACCTTTGATTTTACTATTATGAACGGTGAGCCTGTCGCTTATGATGAAAGCAATCCTTACACCGAAGCAGACCTTTCTTTAAGATGGGATATTGTAGTAGATAAGGATGTAAAGGGCTTGGCTGTCAGAACATTAATAGAAGGCCTTGTTAAATTCATTTACAGCGCAGTGACCACAATTATCGGTTATATAGCTGAGCTTGCAGGTTTTTTAAGCAAATAACATATTGAATAAATACACCTCCCTTTGTCTATACTAATTACAGTAAGAAAAGGGAGGTGAATTTCATGACAAACGAAGGCGTAAAATGTACTGTAACAGAATGTCAGTGGCACGTGGAATGTGACAAGTGCAAGCTCGAAAAAATCGAAGTTACACATGAAAAGACAGGTGCCGATTCTATCGCAGTTCCCCATTTCTGCAAAAGCTATCAGAAAAAGCAGTAATAAAAAAGGCTATGTTGGGCGGCACTTCCTTATGAAGTGTCGCCTTTGTAGCCTTTTTTTATTTAGGGACTCTGCTTATCAGCTTTTTAGCATTGTCAGCGAAATAATAAATGCCTGCCAGGGGCGTCAGCATAATATAATCCTCATATTCCTTTATTTTATCGCCTATATCCAGCTCGAAATTATATTTTTCCTCGCCCATATTGACTTCCAGCTTTTTACCTGTATTTTTTATGCTCATTACGGCATAAGCCTTGTCAAAGGCATTCTTCGCACTTATTTGAGAAGCGGTGATGCTGCCTGACGCCAAAAGTCCGAGACAGCATATAAGCACGCTTACGAAAAGAAACCGCGAAAGAAGCTTTTTCATTTCATTATTCATAATCATTCCTCGTATTTCTCTAAGATTTTGCTTACGGCCTTGCCGAGACATCTGCCGGTGTATACCGCTTCGTCGAGGGTATTGGCATCGGAGCCTATCTCTACTAAAAGCGAGCAGTCGGTTAGGTCCATATTATATTTTCTGGGACTGAAATAAAGGGGTCGGGTAATGCCCTCGAAAAGCTCCTCGAGAGTGTTCTGTAATTCTACGGCGAAGACAAGATTTTTCTTCCAGTTAGGGAAGCCCTCGATAGGTCCGCCTTCCTCCTGACAGCCCGATATAATCATAATCTGTGCCGCTTTTTTGCCGTCAACGGTGGCTGTAGGCTTTATTTTGGTTCCGTCTGAGCGCTGAATGGCATCACGGTGGATGTCGAGTACAACTTTTATCGACGGATATTTCTCAAGATAGGTCTCTACGCTTTTTCTCGAATGTGCATAAGCACCGTTATAGGAGCTGTCGTGAATTACCTTATCGTGAATTACCTTATATCCTGCGGACTCGATTTCTCTTACTATTTCTTCACCTACTCTTACCATATTGACGGCGCTGTCGTTGCTTCGGGTCTTATGTCCGATGGCGTAAAAGCCTCTGTCCAGAATCTCATAGGTTTCTGTGGTGTGAGTGTGGAAGATAAGCACGGCAGGCTCATCCTTTTTTACTGTAAGGTCTGATTTGGTCTCGAGCAGCTTTTTTATGTCTATTCCCGTTTTATTATTTACATTTTTTACCCGTACGAGACCGTATTTGTCTGTCACACCGTCATTTTTATAGGTGTATTCGGAAATTTTACCGTCCTCCTTGTCTTTTTTTGATTTTTTCTCCGCTTCTTTCATAAGGTCAAGAATATCCTTATCGGTGCGGTTGAATTCAAGCTCCTTGACTGTAGATACAGATTTTTCGGTTGTAGACTCTTTTTCTGCTGTCGTCGTAGCAGGCTCGGCGGGCTTAGTCACGGAAGGCCCGGCAGTGGTGACGGGAGCAGTAGTAGTGGGGGCAGGGGGATTGATGTGCAGTCCCTTTTGCGGAAGAAAGGTCTTTGCACTCTCCAACGCCACATCGGCAGCAAGGGTAATTAATGCGTCACTGAAAAAGAAAAGCATAACACCTGAAAGGCAAAGAGAAAGAATACATATAATACATCTTATTACCTTGTTTTTATCTGTCTTCATAATTATCCTCCGAAAGAATTATATATAATATATATTCGGAGAAAACAGCTTTTAAGACACTACAGAGAGAATATCTTCTTCATTTATTTCCGGATGAAGAGCAGTATTTATCGCCATAGCTATAAGCCGTGAGGCTCTTTCGATAAGCTCGTCTATTTCCTTCGGGGTTACCATCATGGTGTCCTTTATGTCCGTATTATTGATCTGCTCCTCGGTTACTCCCGCTTTTTTCAATATGTCAAAGGCAAGGGTTCTGCCGTCTACTACGGTGGGTACACCTATGGCTATTACGGGTACACCCAGACTTTTTTCGCTGATGGTTTTTCTGTGGTTTCCTACACCGGAGCCGGGAGAAATTCCCGAATCGGAAATCTGTACCGTTCTTCCGAGTCTGTCCGTGCTTCGTGAGGCAAGAGCATCTATGACTATGACTGCACAGGGGTTTATTTTTTTTACTATACCGCTTATTATTTCTGAGCTTTCCATTCCCGTTTTGCCTAAAACTCCGGGGATAATACCTGCTACGGGTCTGATAGAGGAAAAGCCTATTTCCCGTGCGAAATCCTCTGGTATGTGCCTGGTAGCGAAGAGCATGGATATACACTTCGGACCGAGAGCATCGGGAGTGATTTCACCGTTGCCCAGTCCTGCTACCAGAACACAGCCTTTTTCTTCGGGCAGAAGGCTTTTCAGCTCATCTCTCAGTACATAAAGAGAAGGGGAGAAGAGGTCGGAGTTTTTAGTGAAGGGCACCGTTTCGACGGTGATATATTTTCCTATAGGCTTTCCGAGTATTTTTTCGCCCTCTTTGTTTGTGACTGTAATTGTGTCCACGGTGATTCCGTCTACGGTTTTACGGTGGCTTACTATGCCGTCCAGGTCGTGTCTGTCGATGTATTCCTTTCTTTCAAGAGCTAAATCTGTACGAAAGTTCATATTATTTTCTCCTAAACTATTGCTTTTTTCTTCGTTATGTAGTATTATTGTTGTCGCTTTGAAAAAAGTATATCCAAATTTGCAAAAATATCTTGAAATTTCTTTTAAAAGATGATATGATATACGATGCATATTGATGTAAATTAAGAGGAGGTGTAATGTTATGCCAAACATTAAATCAGCAAAGAAGCGTGTTCTTGTTAATGCAACAAAGCAGGCTCGTAACAAGTCAGCAAACTCAGCACTTAAAACTGCTCTCAAAAAAGCTAATGCAGCTATCGAAGCAAACGCTGAAGATAAGGATGTTGCAGTTAAGCTCGCAGTTAAGAAAATCGACCAGGCAGTCGCTAAGGGTCTTCTTCACAAAAACAACGCTGCAAGAAAGAAGTCTGCTCTTGTAAGCAAGCTCAATGCAAGCAAATAATTTTAATTGAAGATTATGAGATGGGTTATGCCCGTCTCTTTTTCTTTTTGTCTGTCATTTTGTATTAAAACTTTTTAATATTCTTGTTTAAATCGCCAAAAAAAACTTTTACTGTCTGTAAACGGTGGAAAAGGCGGGGGCCTTGTGATATAATTAAAAAGTTAACAAAACGGAGCAGAACGGCTAAAAAAAGGAGGAGACAAATTTGATTTCAAAAGCAAAATCATTACTCTCAGATGTCAGAACCTATTGGAAAATTCCTCTTCCGGGGCGCTATATGCCCTTTAAGGAGGTTGCGGCTTATGCGGGCGGCGGTATCGGTGCATACTTTATTATCACCATGGCTTCACAGCTTATCGTAAGCACAAACAATCTTCTGGTCAGCGGTGCCATAGGTATTTCATTTACGGATATTTATGTCCTTTATCTTATATCTACCTTCGCCAACATTCCTCTTACCGCCATAAGAGCGAATATGGTTGACAATTCCCGTAACAGAGCAGGTAAATACAGACCTTATCTTCTTACTATGGGTATACCCACTGCTCTTATCAGTCTTGCTTATGTGTGGTTTCCCTATGAGTCACTTTATGAATGGTTCCCGAATCCGATTTTCGATATGGAGGGCGGATACTTTGCAAAGCTGGTATTGGTGCTGTTTTTTAATCTTTTGCTCCAATTCTTCTTTAATTTCTTTAACGACGCCTATACAAACCTTATCCATGTTCTTTCTCCGAACACACAGGAAAGAACAGACGTGCTTGCAGTCAAGGCAGTCGTTTATTCCCTCGCACCCTCTATTATGAATATTGTCACTCCGATTGTTGCGAAGCGTGTGGCTGACAATAATCTTTATGATATAGCCGTTTACCGCTTTACCTATCCGTTTTTTGCTATTTTCGGTATCGGCCTTACTATCTTTATCTTTGCCAATACCAATGAAAAAATCATTCAGGCAAGAAGCCGTGTTATCCAGGTTCGTTTTTCGGATGCCTTTAAGGAGGTAGCAAAGAATAAATATTTCTGGATTATTGCTCTTGCCGGTTGGCTCGGATTCCTTGAGAGTGCTTACGGCAGTCTCCTCAACTGGTCTGTAACCTTCGGTCATACAGGTGACGGTGACCAGCTTGCTCTTATTTATACGATTACGGGTAATGCCTCCCTCTGGGGAATGCTTCTGGCTCCCATAGCTGTAAAAAAATACGGAAAAAAGGCTGTTCTCGTCGGTGTTAATCTGATGAATGTCGTATGTATCCTCGCTATGGGTATCAGAAAGGAAAGCCTTATCTGGCTTACGGTATGTATTTATATAAACTACCTTTTCGGTGCCTTTGAGCAGATTCTTTCTCCTGCCATTCAGGCAGACATCCGTGACTATCATCAGTATAAAACCGGTGTCCGTGTTGACGGTATGTTTGCTACCGTTGCCACCATCGGCGGTATGGTAACCATGGTTACATCCTCTGTGCTTCCCTTCGTTTACGAAAGCTACGGTATCTATGAGGGTAACGGCTACGGTAACGGAGGTATGGCAATTCTCGATGTCAATACAGGTGTACCCGGTCTTCTTCCCAGAGTTATGAATACTCTTATCCTTATGGCAGCGCTCGGTGCTTTCCTTAATGTGGTTCCCTATTTCTTCTATGACCTTAAGGAAAAGCAGCAGAAGAGCATCGTGCGTATCCTTAAAATCCGTGCTATGTTTGAGGACTACGGTAACGGCATAACCAATAACAAGACTATCATCGAGGCTATCGATATTATCAGAGACGCCAGGGAAAAGGCAGGTAAGGAGCTTATTGCCGTCGATAAGTCTATGAGCAAAAAGGAACGCAGAGCTGTAAGGGAGGAAAACGAGGAAATCGAAATCTCCCGTGCTGTATGTGCAGAGCTCGGAAAATTTGAGAAAGGCTTTGATAAGATTAAATATGAGGAAAGCCTCGTCTTCTGTCAGGGCGGTCTTACAGGTCTTTACGGCTTTAAGAAGGAAGATATTCTTAAGGAGCTCGCTGAAGCAAGAGAGCTGCCGAAGACTACTGCAGAGGAAAAAGAATACCGTAAATTCAGAATTGAATTTGCTAAAAATAAGCTTTCCGCACGTAAGGCTATGGATAAATATTACAAGGCCCCCGAAGCCTTCGTACAGCCCGGATACGAAGAGCTTGACAGACTTTTCGACAGAGAAGACGATATCAATGCTGAGCTTAAAGAGCTTTACGAATCAAAGGCAGCAGCCAAAAAGGCAAAGGATTCTTATGCTCTTAAGGAAATCGGCGAAAAGATCAAAGCACTCGAAAATGAAAAGAAGGATGTTCAGAAGGCTTCCAAAGCTGAAATGGATAAGCACGCCTTCTTTGCGCGCGCCGCTAAGCCCTATCTCGATGCACAGCGTATCGTAAACGAAAGAGAAAACACTCTTCATTTTGAAGAAATCGCCGCAAAGTATGACGAAGCTAAGGCTGCAGAGGAAGCAGCACTTCAGGCACAGCTTGAAGAAGCAAAGCGTCTCGAAGCAGAAAAGGCAGAAAAGGCTGCAGCTATTAAAGCAGAAAAAGTCGCCGCAAAGGCAGAAAAGAAGAATAAATAATTTCAGTGTGACGGTAATCCGGAATGATTGCCGTCATATTGGCAGATGGAAAGCTTTTTTTGAAAATAAGAAAAAAGGATGGTCGAAAATGAAGGTTTTAGTTATTAACGGAAGTCCCAAGGGAAAATACAGCGTAACTCTTCAGTCTACGGAATATCTTAAAATAAAGTTCCCCTGGATTGATTTTGATGTTATTCACGCAGGTCAGCAGATAAAAAAGATAGAAAAGGATTTTACCGAATCGGCTGAAAAAATCGCAGAGGCTGATTTTATTATCTTTTCCTATCCCGTTTACACCTTTATCGCTCCCTGTCAGCTTCATCGCTTTATCGAGCTTATGAAGGAACACAAGGCAGAGGTAAAGGACAAGTTTGTCTCACAGATAAGCACCTCGAAGCATTTTTATGACATCACGGCTCACAACTATATCAGAGACAACTGCTTTGATATGGAAATGAAATATGTTAAGGGTCTTTCCGCAGATATGGATGACCTTACCGCCGATAAGGGACAGAAGGAGCTTACCGCCTTTTTCAGATATCTTATGTGGTGCTACGATAATGACCATTATGAGCCTCTCGTTAAGAAGGCAAAGCCTGCAAATCCCGTAAAGGTTACTCTCGGCGAGAATAAGGATAAGACCGAGGTAGGCGAAATAGCTATCGTTGCTGACTTTGAAGATGACGATAAGCAGCTTATAGCTATGATTGAGCGCTTCCGTAATTCTCTTGCCATGAAGAGCAAGGTTATAAACATCGCCGAGTATCCCTTCAAGGGCGGCTGTCTCGGCTGCTTTAACTGTGCAGTCAGCGGAAAATGTGTTTATAAGGATGGCTTTGACGATTATCTCAGAAATGAAATTCAGTCCTCTGCAGCCATTGTTTATGCCTTTAAGATTAAGGACCACTCTATGGGGGCAAGATTTAAGATGTACGATGACCGACAGTTCTGTAACGGACACCGTACCGTTACTATGGGCAAGCCGGTCGGCTATCTTGTGTCCGGCGAATACAGCAAGGAAGCTAATCTTCAGATGATTTTAGAGGGAAGAAGCGAGGTCGGCGGTAACTTCCTCGCAGGTGTAGCTACGGATGAGATTAACCCCGATAAGGAAATCGACCGTATGGCTGACACTCTTGTCTATGCTCTGGCGAATAATCATACACAGCCTGCCAATTTCTACGGTGTAGGCGGTATGAAGATTTTCCGCGACCTTATTTTCCAGATGCAGGGTCTTATGAAGGCTGACCATAAATTCTACAAGGCACACGGTCAGTACGACTTCCCGCAGAAGAAGATGGGCAGAGTTATCGCCATGTATCTCGTGGGCGGACTTATGAACTCTTCTAAGGTTAAGGGTAAAATGGGCAATGCTATGACCGAGGGTATGCTTATGCCTTATAAGGGTGCTTTGAACAAGGCAAGAGCCGAAAAAGGCGAAAAGACAGAGAAAACCGACTTCAAGGCTTTCGTAAACAAGAAATAATCAACACTCTTTCAGCCTCAGATATGTAAGATTTTGTTAAGAATAGCAAAACTTTTTCCTGCGGTAAAAATCTTTCGAAAAAAGGTTGAAAAATATTGATAAATCGGTTAATATATTAAAGGTAAAATTATATTATTCAATGAAACATTGGAGGTATTTATTATGTCAGTAAAAGTTGCTATTAACGGTTTCGGTCGTATCGGTCGTCTTGCTTTCCGTCAGATGTTCGGTGCAGAAGGTTATGAAGTTGTTGCTATCAACGACCTTACAAGCCCCAAGATGCTTGCTCACCTTCTCAAGTACGACACTGCTCAGGGCAGATATGACGGTCACACTGTAGAAGCTTCTGAGGATTCTATCACAGTTGACGGCAAGGAAATCAAAATCTATGCTTGCAAAGACGCTAACGATTGCCCCTGGGGTGAGCTTGGTGTTGATGTAGTTCTCGAATGCACAGGCTTCTACTGCTCAAAGGACAAGTCAATGGCTCACATCAATGCAGGTGCTAAGAAGGTAGTTATCTCTGCTCCCGCAGGTAATGACCTTAAGACTATCGTTTACAGCGTTAACGAAAAGACTCTTACAGCTGATGATGTTATCATCTCCGCTGCTTCCTGCACCACAAACTGCCTTGCTCCCATGGCTAAGGCTCTCAACGATTACGCAGCTATCCAGAGTGGTATCATGACAACTGTTCACGCTTACACAGGTGATCAGATGGTTCTCGACGGTCCTCACAGAAAGGGTGACCTCAGAAGAGCTCGTGCTGCAGCTGCTAACATCGTTCCCAACTCAACAGGTGCTGCTAAGGCTATCGGTCTCGTAATTCCCGAGCTCAACGGCAAGCTCATCGGCTCTGCTCAGAGAGTTCCCACTCCCACAGGCTCCACAACTATCCTTGTTGCTGTAGTTAAGGGTGACGATGTAACTAAGGAAGGCATCAACGCTGCTATGAAGGCTGCTTCTTCCGATTCCTTCGGTTACACAGAAGAAGAACTCGTATCCTCCGACATCGTTGGTATCAGATACGGCTCACTCTTCGATGCTACACAGACCATGGTTACAAAGATCGAAGACGGTCTCTATCAGGTACAGGTTGTTGCTTGGTACGACAACGAAAACTCCTACACAAGCCAGATGGTTCGTACAATCAAGTACTTCGCAGAGCTTGCATAAGTTAAAAGTTAACTTTAAAGAGGTTGCAGAAATGCGACCTCTTTTTTTTATAATAAAAAACCACCTTTTTTGGTGGTTTTCAATCTATCTTTCCGTTTTCCTTTTCATATTTTTTTACATACTGCTCTAACACAAATTCTATTTCTTTGTTTGCTGAACGCTTGTTTTCTTCAGCGATGTATTTGATTTTATCCAATAGCTCTTCTGATATTCTTAATGAAAAAGGGGGATAATAATTTCCTGCCATAATGTAACCTCCGAATATTTGATATCAAAATAATATCATTATGAGTGAATTATTTAAGAATTAGTATTGACATCAATTTGATATCAAATTATAATAGAATTACAGATAAGCCCATTATATATAAAAATATTTATCTTTACTTTTATGTTTGCTTGTAGTAGAATGAACTTGTAAAGAGAAAACAGGGAGGAATTGATATGAAGAAAAGCTTGTTTACGAAATCAGCATTGTTTTTTATGACAGTTGTGAGCTTTATTATTCTTATGACAGTCAGAGCCTCTGCAGCAGAGGAAAAGGTGTATTGCTACAAATATTCTGTACCTGCTTTGGAGGCTACATATAATTATCTCGATGATTTTTATCTTAAGGAGCATCCCGAATTTTCTCTCGCTTTTCATTACGGCTCACCCTCAGATCAGAGGGTTATAACTGAAAAAGCCATCGAAATAACCAAGGAATGTAAAACTGATGCAGAAAAGGCTATGACTATTGCCAAATGGGTAAAAAATAATATTACATATTATGATAAATCTATAAATCAGTTTCCTATAGACGTTTATGTTAATAAAGAAGCTGACTGTTTGGGGACAGCTTATCTTATGAGTGATATGATGCGTTCTGTGGGAATAAGCACTGCACCTGTGTTAGCTTATGTGGGTAATATGAAAACGGCTTTTGATGAATCCTTTATTCTGGAAAAGAAGTGGCCTGGACATGCATTTGTTTTTGCATACATTGATTCTCAGTGGCTGTTATATGATCCTCTTTATCTCAGATATGCGATTTCCGATTCGGATGTGATTTCAGAATGGTATTTTATTACCGGCATAGAGGGCGTAATGCCTTATTATGAAGAGATGAATAATGAGATTATTGACTATGTTGTTTTATATAAGAATGGAAAACTTTATCGTCATGAGTTTGCGAATATTCTTAACATGCAGTATATTTTTATCAGCCATGGCTATGCAGAAAATTCTCCTTGGTTTAAATTGGGATCCGCTGAAAAGGTTAAAAATTTGGAGCCCGGAGAGTGTTATTCAGACGGTTGGTATGGTCATTATGCCTCTGCATATATAGGTGATCCCTATGACGGCAAATGGGTACATGTATCTTCAGGATTTAATTACAAAATGGTAAACGGTGTTCAGTTAAATAATGTTCTCACTAAAAGAGGCGACACTTACTATAGAAACAGTATGAAGTTAATCAATGACATTGATGAGTGCTTTCTTAAATACGGAAATGTAGTTGTTTATGACGGTGAATACCTGCCCTTTGAATTTGATACTGACGAACCTTTGCCTGAAAAATATCAGAGTGATATGACTTTTCGTGAGAAGGGCTTTACTGTGAGATACAGTATATCGGATGCGTATTCTGATATGGCATCCATAGATGAAAACAGAAAACTTACCATAAAAAAAGAGGGTAGCTTTGGCGTTAATATACAGCTGTTATCTCCGGACGGAGGCAGAATAATGGACGGATCCGTTTTTCTCTATGGAACCAAATCAGACAGCTGCTGTGCCTGTGAATATAACCGTCATGTGTACAGAACGCTGTCACGTATTGAGCCTGACTGTACAAATGACGGATCGGCGCTTAAGGAATGTGTCGGCTGCGGTAAGCAGAGGACATCCGTTCTGAAAAAGACCGGTCATGAAACTGAAAAAGTAAAGGGTTATTCAGGTACCTGTATAGAGCCGGGACTTACTGACGGCAGACGCTGTATCACCTGCGGAGAAATGGCGGTAAAACAGGAGGTTATAAAGCCTGTCGGTAAGCATACATTTGATAATTACGAAATTTGTGAGCCTACCTGTACAGAAAAAGGTAAAAAAACATATTATTGTTCCTGCGGATACAGCTACAGCGAGGATGTAAAACCTACAGGACATCAGTATTATTGGTATGAAGCTGATTACGCCACCTGCACCAAAGAAGGCACAAAAACATATATCTGCTCCTGCGGTCATCAGTATACTGAACAATTACCGAAATTAAGCCATAACACAGAAATAATTCCTGCTGTTCCCGCTACCTATAAAAGCAGCGGTCTTACGGAGGGAGAGAGGTGTATTGACTGCGGAGCTGTTACGGTTAAGCAGAAGAAGGTAAAAAGACTTACACTGAAAAAAGTAAAATCTCTTAAAGCAAAGAGCATTAAGGTTTCTGATTCGTCTTATGTAAAGCTCCAATGGAAGAGTGTTAAAGGTGCCGAAAAGTATGAAGTGTACCGTTATGTAAATAAGAAATGGAAGAAAATAAAAACTGTAACATCTACTGCATATACAGTAAAGAAGCTTACTGCAGGTAAAACATATAAATTCAAGGTAAGAGCAGTAGCAGGAGATAATAAGGGCGATTTTTCTTCTGTATATACGGCTAAGATGATACCTTCCAAAACATCCGTAACTCTCAAAGCGGAAAAGAATCAGTTAACTATTAGATGGAAGACTGTAAGTGATGTAAAAGGATATCAGCTTATGTATTCTACCTCTGAGAAATTCACTAAAAAAGCTACAAAGACACTTACAGTCACAAAGGCAAAAACCAAGAAGACAACAATCAAAAATCTCAAAAAGGGTAAAAAGTATTATGTGAAGGTAAGAGCATATAAGACTGTCGGTACCAAAAAGATTTACGGTGCTTTCAGTAGCGTTAAAACAGTAAAAATCAGATAAAATCAAAAAGCGATGCGGAACTCTCCGCATCGCTCTCTTTTCTTATGTTGCAATCTTTTTTTATGCAATTGCATACATTTGCATTGCTTTGCATCATTTTGTAACAAATAAAAAGAAAAAAGAAAA
>JAFXDE010000045.1 GCA_017516315.1 Clostridia bacterium
GTGTAAAGGAAACAGTTACCGTTACGGTTAAGAAGCCTTATGTTCCTACTGAGGATATCATAGCAGAAAAGGATACCTTCGAGCTTGAAGAAGGCGAAACAGACAAAATCACCGTTACGATTACTCCCGACGGTGCCACCAATAAAGAAGTCTCCTACGAGTCAAGTGATGAAAGTATAGTCAAGGTTGACGAAAACGGTAACATCACAGCAGTAGGCGAAGGCACAGCCACTGTTACCGTTACCTCTAAGGATAACAGCAGTGTAAAGGAAACAGTTACCGTTACGGTTAAGAAGCCTTATGTTCCTGTAGTAAACATTACAGCAGATGATATCACTCTCGATGTAGGTGAAACAGAAAAGATCACAGTAAAGTTCAGTCCCGATAATGCGACAGATAAAGCTCTGGATTTCGAATCGGGCGACGAGTCAATCATAAAGGTTGATAACGAGGGTAATGTTACCGCCGTAGGCGTAGGTACTGCTATGGTCCTTATCGTACCTAACGATGACATAAGCAAGGCCGTCTCCATCCTGGTAACTGTCAACCCGGCAATAATCCCCGTAGAAAGCATAAAGTCAGACAAAACCGAAATAAGCCTCGAAAAAGGCGAAACAGATAAAATAACCGTTACCGTAACGCCCGACGATGCGACGGATAAAAAAATCATTTTCGTATCAGATAATGATTCTGTTATTACGGTCGATGAAAAGGGTAATGTTACTGCTACAGGCAGCGGTACAGCCACTATTACAGTTATGTCATCAGACAATCCCCTTCTTTACCTGGAGATCCCCGTAACGGTTACTCTTCCCGAGGAGCCGACAGAGCCGGAAGAGCCCACCGAACCGGAAAAGCCCGAATATACTATCGAGGTTCCCGATGCACTCAGTATATTCAAGGGCGAAAAGAAGCCTCTCGGTATAGTAATCACCCCCGACGACGGAAGCATCGTTCCTACCTTTAAGAGCAGCGACGAATCCATCGTAAGAATTGATTCCGAAGGTAACATCATAGGTGTCGGTATAGGTATAGCTGTAATCACCGTTGACTTCGGAGACGGAGACATCAGACTCATTCCCGTTACGGTTCTTACGGTACCCACCAAGCATTATGTCTGCTTCGGCAAAACCGACGGCATAGGCTGGTACGAGGTATCCGTAAACGGCGGAGATTTCTTCCCCCAGGGACCTAACTCCACTCTCGAGGTTTATGAAGGCTCCATCCTTGTTGTCCGTGTGCAGGATATGTGGATAGACGATGAATTCGATTTTTATGTAAACGGCAAGAAGGTGCCTCTCGACCCTGCCAACACCATAACGGTAGTCGTAGACGGATATATGCTTATCGGCGCTCTTTCCATGGATGTGCCTGTTCCCGATGCAGAAGAATCACTAAATATCTTCCAAAGAATCCTCAAGGCCATAAGAGACTTTTTTGCCATGGTAAAAAGCTGGTTCAATAAAAAATAATCCATTAAAAGGAGAAAAAAAGAATGAAAAAAAGTGATGCACTTCAGGCAGTAAAATTTGCACTCTTTTCCGCTTCGGCGGGAATAATCCAAGTAGTTTCCTTCACCGTTCTCAATGAGCTTGTTCTGCCAAATATAAGCATCGAAAACGATAAGATTATGTCTGTTCTCAGTGCTGAGTACGGTGTATGCTATCTCATAGCTCTCACCCTCTCCGTTTTATGGAACTTCACCTTTAACCGCCGTTATACCTTTAAGTCAGCCGCTAACATCCCTGTAGCCATGGCTAAGGTTTTTGGCTTCTATCTCGTCTTCACTCCCCTTTCCACCTGGCTCGGAAACACAGCAACAGGTAACGGTGTCAATGAATATATTGTTCTTGCCGTTACTATGCTCTCAAATATGATTCTCGAATACCTTTTCTGTAAATTCGTAGTTTATAAAAACCAGGAAAACACAAGATAATAAATACAAATCAACAAGGACGGTCGGATACTTCCGGCCGTCCTTTTTTCATACTATATTCTGTTCGATAGCTCTTCCCTCTTTAAAACTCTTTGCGTTTTCGAGAGTGGTTATGCTTATGGCCTCGAGGGCTTCCGAGGTTAGAAAGCCCTGATGGGAGGTGACGATAACATTCGGAAAGGAAAGAAGTCTCGCCGTAACGCTGTTTTCGAGAATATCATCCTCTCTGTTTTCGAAAACATTATCCTCCTCTTCCTCGTACACATCCAGTCCTACACCCGAAAACTTATGCATACGGATTCCCTTTATAAGGTCCTCTGTACCGATAAGTGCGCCTCTAGAGGTGTTTACAAGTATTACTCCGTTTTTCATTTTCTCTATAGCAGTAAGGTCTATTATATGATAGGTGTCCTTTGTAAGAGGACAGTGAAGAGAAATAAGATCGCTTTTTGCGAAAAGCTCATCAAGGCTCACATAACGGACAAAAGGCAGATCTTCCTTTCTCATATTATCATGACATATAACATTCATACCGATACCGTGACAGATTTCAGCCATAGCCGAGCCTATCCTGCCCGCACCGATTATACCTGCCGTCTTTCCGCGGAAATTAATTCCCGTCAACCCTACGAGACTGAAATTATTCTCCCTGACCTTTATATAAGCCTTATGGATATGTCTGTTTACGGCAAAAGCGAGAGCCAGGGCATGCTCAGCCACGGCCTCAGGGGAGTAGGCAGGCACATGCATTACGGTTATGCCCTTCTCCTCTGCACAGGCAAGATCTACATTATTGTAGCCTGCACACCGTAAAAGAATAAGTTTAACCCCGTTTTCCGCGAGCCTTCCGATAATATTACTATTTACCTGCGATGCGACAAAGACACAGACCGCATCGTAGCCTCTGCTTAAATTTACCGTATATCCGGAAATATCTGTCTTAAGGAAATCCACCGTTATTCCGTCGTATTTATCGAGTATCTTTTCAAAGGATTCCCTGTCATAGGGCTTCGTATCGTAAAAAAGTATCTTCATTTTATCTCCTGCCTTTCAGCCTATAGTTTTAGCAGAAAAGATAAAATAATACAAAAAAAGACGGCATAGGCAAGGGCGACACTTCATAAGGAAGTCAAGCCTTAAAATTCACTGTTTTTGCCTTGTTCTTCATCAAAACTATCTGAATTTTAAGGTACAAAGCAGTTTTTATTGAGATATTTTTTGGTTTGAGGAAGCGACAAAACCACCGCAATACTCGCGTATTACGGTGGTTTTTCGCAATGTCAAAGCGGA
>JAFXDE010000001.1 GCA_017516315.1 Clostridia bacterium
ACACTCTTGCGGTTCCCAAAGTTCATTACGGCTTGGAGCGCCTATGAACTTTGACCGCTGCGCCATCCTCACCTCGCTTTATCGCCAACCGGGCGCACTTCGGCGACGATGCGAAACAAAAGTAGGTCTGCGAAGCTATGATGGCTAAAAGTTTCATTGAAACGGAAAATAAAAACATTTAACCGATAATAGAATCATATAAGCTGCAAATTCAAAAAAATCAACCACCGATGAGGTGGTTGACCAATATGTCAGACTAATTTTTTACCATCTGTTCTCCACATATTCGCAGAAGGCAAACAGATCCTTTATTTCCAGCTTAGTTCCGTCATCGAGGGTTACATCACCACTCCACAGACCGTAAATCTGATTACAATCCATGTGTGCCACAGGGCCGAGATTGACATCGCTGACATTGTTTCTTAAGGGCTTCATTGTGAGATTGAAGCGCCCGTCCTCAGAGATTATCCTCCAGTCCTCCATAAATCTGCCCTTGGGGAATTTCTCTACATCAACGGCACCGATTTTATGTACTCTTCCGTCATAAAAGAGACAGGTTTCCGTAGCGTGGCTTTCATCGCCGATAGCCCAGGTGATTTCGAAGCCGAAGATGTGCTTTTCACCCTTTTCGTCGGTAAGATGGGTAGCACCGCTGCCCCAGTACCATACGAGGCATCTCGGAGTATTGACCTTACCCCAGTCGAGGGAGCAGAAGGATTTATCCTTCGTGAATTCGTAGGTATAATCACCAAAGCGGAAAATACCCGAGGTGGGCATACAGTTCTGCTTGGTGGTCATAAAAAATTTCGTGTTGTCGCCCTCGAAGGGAATAACCGTGGTAATATTCTCGAGACGATCGGGAATGTCCATAGTAAGGTCGCAGGAAAGCTCCTTTCCCTGATGCTTCATACTGAAGAAAACAGTTCTTTCGGTATCCATAGTGTTAAAATCAAAAACCACATTTTTACCTTTATAAGAGAATCTGCCGGGAACATCTACCTTATTAAGGGGAAGACAGGTTTTTCTTCCTGAGAAAATTTTCATTCCGTCAGCGTGAACCTCACCTGTATGAAGGTCGATAAGACGAAGCCCCATAAAGCCGCCGATGCCTACATTGGCAAAGGAAATAAGCAACTGCTTTTGTCCGTCTGTTACAGTGTAGTAATCCCATTCCTTCTGGCTTATGAGCCTTTCGCGCTTTACGAGGCTTCTGTCGTATTCGAAAACATTATGTCTTGCCCAGCCGCGCGCATTAAGAGTTCCGTCCTTGTTCAGAAGGGGAGTGGGCTCAGTGTATTCGGTTTGCTTAGATTTTTCCTTCCACTGAGTGAAAGGTACATAGGTTCTTTTAAGTTCTTCAGCCATCGCTTAATCCTCCACCATATTTTTAATTCTTTCGGGGATATATAAATTCTCGAAACCGTAGAAACTTACTGCATTTTCACCGAGAAAAAGAGCCTTTTCTTTTTCTGTAAGTCTGTCGCTTTTTACGACGAAATCGAAGGACATCTTATAGGTAATGGCTGTCATGGTGCGCGGATAGTCGCTGCCCCACATCAGCTTTTCCATACCTACCAGCTTTGCCGCCTCCTTAATGGCTTCTATCGCCGAAGGATAGGGGTAAAATTCACTGTTGAAAAGCCAGGTAATACCGCCGCTTTCGATGAAGACATTTTCGTTTTTAGCCAGCTTAATCTGCTCGAGCCAATTTTTCCTCGTAACCATACCGAAGTGTCCTACAGCGATTTTAGTGTCTGGGAACATCCTGATGATTTCCTTCATCTCTTCTGTCTGTTCATTTCCGTCAGCAAGATCGATTGATATGAATTTGCCCTTTTCCGCAGCGAGACGGAAGGGGTAAAGGTGGTTTAAAAGGTTTTTATCTGAGAGTCTTCCTGCACAGATTTTTATGCCGTCGAAATCGGAAATGTCGCCCATTTCCTTTTCCTCATAAAGAGTGCAGACTCTGAGTCTGTCGGGATATGTCCTTTTACAGCCGAGAAGGTAGCTGTCCTGATTTCCGTCGATGTATTCCTGAGTTATTACCGAGGCGGAAACGCCCGCATAGTTCATATTGGCGATAAATCTTTCTATGCTGTTTTCTCCGTCGGTCATATACGGGGGCATCATCTGTCTCACAGCACCGCCGAAGTCGCTTTTGCCGCCGCCGATGTCATAGACAGGCTTACCGTTTACCTTGCCCTGCTGTTTTTTCCATAAATGTGCGTGCGCGTCGATAATCATAAGGTTACACCGTCCTTGAATATAGCGATTTCTCTCGAGGAGTTCAGCTCGTTTTTCGTCTCTTTTCCTCCTGCGATTTCCTTTATAAGCAGAATAAGCTCATCTGCCGCCTGCTTGGTGTCGAAGGATGAAGCGGTAAAGTCTATCCAGTTCTTTTTTCTTCGGGCAAGATTATCGTTGGTTGCGATTTTCACCGTAGGAACGGCACCGCCGAGGGGCGTGCCTCTGCCCGTGGTGAAAAGCACGATATGACAGCCTGCCGCAGAGAGGTTGGTAACGGAAACTATGTCATTACCGGGACCGTTGAGAAGAGATAAGCCGGGTTTTACTGCCTTGTCACCGTAGGTGAGAACATCTACTACGGGTGTCGAGCCGCCCTTCTGCACACAGCCGAGGGATTTTTCCTCGAGGGTGGTTATACCGCCCTCCTTGTTGCCGGGAGAGGGGTTTTCGGACACAGGCTCACCATGACTTCTGAAATATTCCTTGAAGTTATTGATGAGGCTTACGGCTTTAGTGAAAAGCTCCTCGTTTATACATCTTTCGAAAAGCACGGTTTCTGCACCGAACATCTCGGGGACCTCAGTAAGAACGGCACTCGCTCCCATAGCACAGAGTCTGTCGGTCACTCTGCCCACGGTGGGATTTGCGGTAATACCGGAAAAGCCGTCTGAGCCGCCGCATTTAAGGCCTATCTTAAGACGGGAAACAGGTACAGAGGTACGCTTATCCGTCGAAGCGATTTTCTTAAGCTCACTTATAATTTTTATACCCTCAGCCAATTCATCCTCACAGTCCTGGGTGTTAAGGAAACGGATACGCTTTTCATCCACCTCACCCAATACCTTTTTCATTTCACCGATATGGTTATTTTCACAGCCGAGGCCGAGAACGAGAACACCGCCCGCATTAGGATGAGTTATCAGTCCCTTTAAAATGAGCTGAGTCGTTTCCATATCGCCGCCTAATTGACTGCAGCCGTAGGGATGAGAAAAGGCTATAGCTCCTGTTTTATCTGCCAAAGCCTTCGCCGCAGAGTTTACACAGCCTACTGTAGGCACGATCCATATATCGTTTCTGATGCCTATTTCACCGTTTTCTCTCTCGTAAGCCATTATTTCGAAGGGCTCCTCCCTTTCGGGAAAGGTGAAATTCGGCTTATAGTCGTAGGAGAGAAGACCGCTGAGCTTTGTTTTCATATTATGGGAATGTACCTTTTCACCCTTACTTATGTCGCAGGTGGCAAAGCCGATAGGAAAGCCGTATTTGATAATATCAGAGCCTTCCTTTATGTCCTCTGCCGCTGCCTTATGACCTGTAGAGAGATCAACGAGTACATTGTCTTTTTCGTTTATTCTGACAGTATCCATTCCATCGCACCTTCTGCACCCTTAGTTTCGATTATTCCGTAGTATTCCGTGATGATGCCTGTCATTTCGGAAAGGTCACTGAGCCACAGACTGCTGTCGGAAAGAATTTCAGCTATGCTTAAGCTTTTCATCTTTTCCGTAACATCAGCTCCGTCGTCGGGTGTATCGTTCTTATAAAAATAAATGAGAAAAGCAAGAGCCATAGTGAGTAATTTCGGGTATTTGCCGAATTTTTCTCTGTACTCTAAAAGTGTAGGAAGGTCACGCACGGCGAATTTGCTGACACTGTTCAGAGCGATAGATCTCCATTTGTGCTTAATAAAGGGATTTCTGAATCGGTCGAGAACGCTGTTTGCAAAGGCTATGCTTTCATCGTTTTCTCCGATAGTGGGAAGGATTTCCTCTTTTATACATCTCATAAGGAAGGCGGATGCTCTTTCGTCAGCCATAGCCTCGCCCACCGTTTCTATGCCCGAAAGGATAGCTCCTGCCACTAAAGAGGTATGAGCGCCGTTAAGGACACGGACCTTGATTTTCTTATAGGGCTTGGCATTGTCCGTCCAGACGACATTAAAGCCTGCCTTTTTAAGAGGAAGCTCATCCTCGTAGTCACCCTCGATTACCCAAAGGTGGAAGATTTCTGCAGTGTCTACATAATTGTCTCCCTCTGCGAGAGCCTTGGCCTCTTCCTTTCCGGGATAGCCTGTAACTATTCTGTCTACGAGAGTGTTTACGAAGGCATTTTTTTCCTTTATCCATTTGACGAAATTCTCTTCGAGACCCCAAAGCTCTGCATATTTAAGTACGCATTTCTTAAGCTCATCACCGTTATTGTCGATAAGCTCGCAGGCGAGGTGAACGAAGCCGTCCATACCGTTTTTATAACGCCTGTAAAGAAGCTGGGTAAGCTTACCGGGGAAGGATTTACAGGGCTTATCGTCAAATTTACAGCTTTCGTCGAAGGCTATACCTGCTTCCGTAGTATTCGAAATAACAAATCTGAAATCGGGATTGTCTGCCAAAGCCATATATTCACTGAAATCCTTATAGGGATCCACACCTCTTGCGACGGATTCGATGAGATTATGCTCAGTAACGATTTCTCCCTTATCTATACCTCTTAAGTAAAGGTTATATTTATAATCCTGAGCCTTAAGACCCTCGATCTGACCGACGGGGATAGGCTGTACGAGAACAACCTTACCGTCATAGAGGTCTTTTTTATTTAAGCAGTGGATGAAATAATCCACGAAGCCGCGAAGAAAATTACCTTCGCCGAACTGTATAATTCTTTCTTTCATTTTAGTCACCTATTTTTATAAGAAGCTTGGCTAAAGTGCCGTTATTATTTCTGAGTGCCTCAAAGGCCTCTGCAGCATTTTCCATATCGTAAATACCGCTTACCATTTTCATTACATCTGCCTTGCCCTCTGCCACAAGACTGATATTATTGATAAAGTCATCCTTAAGAGCGTTTCTGCTGCCGTGGATATTCAGCTCCTTTTTAAGGATTATCGAGTGAAGGAATGTGGTGTCACGCTTTCCGTTACCGATGAGAATGATGTTGCCGGCGAAGGCACAGCTGTCGATACAGCCGAGGAAGGTTTCGGGTGCGCCGCAGGCCTCGATACATACATCAAAGCCCTTGCCCAGGGTAAATTTTTCCGTAAATTCGGTTAAAGACTCATTTTTCGTGTTTACTACGGCATCAGCACCGTATTCCTTGGCGAGAGAAAGTCTGTTATCGAGGATGTCAGCTACTACGATTTTTTTACATTTCTGCTTTGCTGCGATAAGAGCGAAAAGACCGATGGGGCCTGCACCGATAACGAGTACGGTGTCGCTTTCTTTGATAGCTGCACGGGAAACGGCGTGCTGGGAAATAGAGAAGGGCTCGATGAGGGCAAGCTCCTTCGCTGAGAGACCCTTACCGTCGTAGATTCTTTCTACGGGCATAGCGATGTATTCGCAAAAGGCACCGTCACGCTGAACGCCCATAGTCTGATTATCGGTACAGCAGTTTACGAAGCCTCTTTCGCAGGAGTAGCATTCTCCGCAGTTAAAGTAGGGGTTACAGGTAACGATGTCACCTTTTTTGAAGCCTCTGTCATTTTCGGGAATTTCTACTATCTCAGCTGAAAACTCGTGGCCGGGGATACGGGGGTAGGTGGTGAAGGGCTGATTGCCTGTGTAGGAGGCAAGGTCAGCACCGCAGATGCCTACATATTTTACCTTTAAAAGTGCTTCGTCTTCCTTTACCTCAGGCATAGGCACTTCTCTTATTTCGATTTTATCGGGAGTATCAATTACTATCGCTTTCATTATTCTGCCTCCATATATTCTTTGTTCCAGATGATGCCCGTCTTAAGGGGAGCACCCTTACAGAAAATCTTGTTTTCATAGGCGTCAAGGGGATCTTTTATGAATTCCTCTTTATCGATAAGCTCGACCACTTCATCGTATCGGCTGTCAACGAGAACCTCGATAGCCTTTTCCATGTGCTCCTGACGGAAGTTAATGGATGCGAAGATAAGATGATTTTCGAAGCCGAAGGGCATCGAATCGTAGTGTACCACGGGTCCGAGTGAGAAGCTGTTATAAACTCCGTTACAGCCTAAAGCCTTATGCTTGAAGGCGACTCTGTGTTCGATGTTTGTACCGCTTGTGCCTACGAACATAGTAGCTCTTCCGCCGAGAAGAGATATGATTTTTTCGGCTGTTTCTTCTTCCGTAAGACCTGCTGTACAGAGATAGTCTGCCTTTGCGATTTCTTTGGAGAAAACTACCTTTTTGCAATTATCGTCGCTTCTGCCGATGAAAAGTATTTTCGCATCGGGGTGGCTTCTTCTTATCTGGTCGGCGATAAAAAGACCTGTCATTCCGAGACCAAAGATAACAGTCCTTTCGAAAACTGCATCCTTAGCGATTTTTCTTGCCTCAGCCTCGGAGCATTTATGCTTGGCCATTTCGATACGGAAGTTATGAGCCTCTCCCAAATCCTCCATTCTCTCCAGTTGAAAAATAGCGCAGGCATAGGGATCTGCGAAGGAAAGCCTCTTCGCTACCTGCAAGGGAAGCTTTTTCAGTCCCTCGTACTTTTCGGGAAGGTGGAGAAGCATATCGGGATTAAAGTAGTTTTTATCGCAGAAAAGACCGTCGGCACCGTCACAGCCGTATTCGAAGTAGGTTTCGTCCTCTCTGTAGCGGGTGGGGTCGTAGCTGTCTCCGCCGCGGATAAGCACTATAGCGAAGCGGTTTTCCGAGGGGACCCATACTACGCCCTCATGGCCGTTTATGAGTCTGCTTTCTCCCTCGGGGAATTTCTTTGAGAGCTTGCCGTCTCTGCCCATTTTCATAAGCTCGAAATCCGTTCCGCAAAAGCCCTGGAAAACAGGTACGGCTTCGATTCCCTCGTAAAGAGGCTCGCCGCGGAGTCTTTGTCTTTTCGGATTTATGAGATTTATCTCACCGTACTTTATCGGTGCGTCTTTATCGTTCTGAAAATATGTACCGAAAGTTTTCATCTGACTTCCTCCATGCAGGATAAATTTACCTTTTTATTTTACCACAAGGGAAAGCGTATTTCAATGAATATTGATTGTATTTTCTTTAGCGAAATGATATAATTTTAAAAAATTTACAAAAAACGCGGACAGCTTCTCTTTTCATTCCGTCTTAATAAGTGAAACCGGTTTCTAATAAAGGAAAAGAGAAAGGCTTATGTCTAAATTATACGGTGGCTTGTCCGCACTTAAGGACGGCACCTTCAGCTTTGAAGAGGTGCTTATTTATTATACGGATACGCCCTTGCAGGCTTTGTTTTTTGAAATGAGAAAGAATAAAATGAAAGAAGGAAAAAATATGGCAAGAATAATTAATCAGCCGACAGTGGATTTGAGAGGCTTTACTCCCGAGGCACTCAAAAAGATTAAGTCAATAACTAATGTGGCATCAGTGCTGTTGCCCGAGAATATGCCTGACGGCTTTTCTGAGGCCTATATGCAGATTAAGAAAATGAATATAGCGGGGGAAATAAGAGTCCCTGACAATGCGCAGTTTTTTAACGGAAATATTACTCTTACCCGAAAGGATGTGACAGCGGACAGCGTACTTCTGTGTAACGGCACAGCCTTTGTCAGTGACATTCCCGAGGAAATGAATGTAAGAATGATTATCAACGGTACACTTATAAAGACGGAAAGCGCTTTTGTAACCGTCAGCAGCATAAACGGTACAAAGGTTGAGATAAGTGACGATGTGAAGACGGTAAAGGGAAAGGCAGAGCTTAATTTTGATAAAAGCTTTGCAGATAATATCGGGGAAAAAACTATTATTGTTGCCTGTGGCAAGATACATATTTCCGATGAGGTTACAGAGGAAATGCTTTCAGCAAAGCAGGTTAAATTTATCGCCGTAGGAAAGATTTTCGCCCGAAAGGAGCTTCACGGCTACCTTAATGCAAACAGTGAAGCTGTCGGTAAGATTCTGACAGAAGAAAAGGAAAAAAGGGAAAAGAAAAAACTATTCAGGTGGAAATAAAATGGACTATACAGCTGTCGAAGTCTTTGATGAGCTTTGGGAAAAGTATAATAAAAAAATATACTCCTATTTCCGACGGCAGTTCGATGCGGATACGGCCGAGGATCTGTGTCAGCAGACCTTTATGAAGGTGTGGCAATATCTGTGCGCTTATTGCGGAAGAATACAGAAGCCGAGACCGTGGATTTTTGCCGTAGCTAAAAATGTGAAAAATGATTATCTGCGCACCGTTCAGTCAAAAAAAGGAAATTACGATTACGCTGACATTTACGAAAAGGAAATCCCCGTCGAGTATAATTTCGACGAGGCATTGAGTATACAGAGGGCCGTTAAAGCTCTGACAGATGAGGAAAGAGAGCTTTTGTCAGTCTCCCGATATCTTTCGAGCAAAGAGATAGGCTCTCTTTACGGTATTTCTGCCTCAGCGGCACGAAGCAGACTGCAGAAGGTAAAAGGTAAGCTTAAGGATTATCTTGCCGAAAGAGAAGTAAATATTTAAACATACTTTACTTTCAGTCGCAGATGCCTTATAATTATAAAAAAATTCAGGAGAAAACATTATGTCATCTTATTTATTCCCTCATTTTACCGACGGTGAAAACGGCGACAGAGAATGTGTCTGGTTTGCCGTAAGCCGTGACGGTCTTAACTGGACTGACCTGGGCTCGGATGAGCCGATACTTTATTCCCAAAAGGGAACTACGGGTATAAGAGATCCCTTTATTCTTTACGATGAAAAAAGAAAGAAATATGTAATCATCGCTACTGACCTTTGCACTGTAAAGGGCGGAAGCTGGGAGGATTTTTCTGCTCGCGGAAGCCGTAATCTCGTAGTGTGGGAATCCGACGACCTTATGAGCTGGAGCGAGGAAAGACTCGTAGAGGTAGGTGTTCCCGAGGCAGGCTGTGTATGGGCGCCGGAAGCAGTTTACTGCAGAGAAAAGGAAAGCTGGTTCGTATTCTGGGCATCGAGAGTAAAGGACAAGCAGAGAATTTACGGCTCCTTTACCGAGAATTTTACTGACTTCACTCCTGCCTTCTTATATATTGACGCGGCTACGGATGTAATTGATACCAATATCATACTCGACGGAGAATATTATTACCGCTTCTCAAAGGATGAAACCAATAAAACGATTACAGTTGAGCGCTGTAAAAAGCTCGTACCCGATGAGGGCGAGAAATTCGAAAGGCTTTCCTGCGAGCTTCTCGACGATTTTTACGGTCTCGAGGGTCCCGAGGCTTATCAGCTTCCCGACGGCAGATGGTGTCTTATGGCTGACCAATATCATACTAAGGGAGGTTATCTTCCTATGATATGCGAGGAGCTTTCAAAGGCAGATTTCAGAATTCCCGACAAAGACTCATACTATATGGGCAAAAGAATAAAACGCCACGGAAGCATAATAAAAATCAGCGACGAAAAGGCAGAGGAGCTTATAAGCTTCTACGGTAAAGCAGAATAAAAAAACTCCCGATACAAAGACTGTGTCGGGAGAAAATTTTTAATGACCGAAGTAGGTTTTGCAGTATTCTAAAAGCTTTGCCATATACTGCTCGTGAACATCAGGGTCACTCAGCAGAGTGTGAATGGAGTTCGGATAAAGGTAGATGTCATATCTTGCCGTAGTTTTAGCGAAAGCATTTTTTACTGCATAATAATTCTTTGTGGTAACTATCGTATCCATTCCGCCGTAAGCAAAGAGCGAGGGGATACAGTCGGAGCTGATGTAGGTTACGGGTGAAACTGAAGAAATGAGCTTGTCAGCCTTGCCGTTTTTTACCATATCGAGAGTTACTGTTTTACCTGTAAGACCGCTTACTATTAAGGGAGAAAGCTCACCGAAGGAAGCGTAGCTGAGGTCTGCCGGAGCGACCATATTAGCCGTAAAGGCAAGCTTTAAAGGAGCTTTTTCAGCCATCGTGTAGGAGTAAAGAAGAGAGATGTGGCCGCCCGAGGAGAAGCCTGAGGTTGCCGCCTTTGTAATATTGAGATTCTTTTCCTTTGAGAAAGCTTTGATTTCCTTAAGGGCGAGACCGATTTCATCGAGCATAACCTTTACGGTAAAATCAGAGGCGTTGGCGGCGGAGAAGAGAGTGTAGTTCATAGTAGCCGTGATGTAGCCCTTTTCAGCCATTTCCATACATCTCGAAGCCATTTCTCTTTTATCACCGTTAGACCAGGAGCCGCCGTGGATAAAAAGAATACAGCCGTTTTCGGGTCTTTTGTAAGCGATGTCGGGAACATAAATATCCATAATCTCCCTGGGCTCGTTACCGTAGCGTACATCAGAGAAAAGAGTATAGCTTTCCGTTACGGGAAAAAGGAAGGAGAAAAAACCTGAAACATAGGCGATAAGTGCCATGATGATAGAAAGTATCTTAGTCATTTTTAATACCTCGTTAATATATTATTAATAAAATAATACCACCATTTTATCCGTAAGTCAAGAAAAAAAAGTAAGATCAGACCAAAGAAGAAAGAAAAATTTTTATACCTATAAACAAAAGAATGCTTCCGCCGAGAATACCTGCCTTACCTAAGAGCTTAGTACCTGCTTTTCTTCCTGCGAGAATACCCGCAAAGCAGATAAGAAAGGTTACGGAGCCGATAAGCATACAGGCGAGAAGAGCCTCGGTAAAGCTGTACTGTGAAACAGTGAAGCCTACGGAAAGAGCATCTACGGATGTAGCCACACTCTGAGCTATGAGTCCCTTAAAGCCTACGGGAGGCATAGCCTCGTCGCTGTCCTTATGCTTTATGCCGTCACGGAGCATATCGATACCTATGAAGCCGAGAAGACCGAGCGCGATAACGGGAATGAATTTTTCGAAGACTCTGAAACGCTCTGCAGCGGCGGAAACGCATATCCATCCGATAAGAGGCATAGCCGACTGAAAAAAGGCGAAGCATCCTGCCACACCGATGATTTTTCTTTTTTTCATTTCGGGCTCATTGAGTCCGTTTGCCAAAGCTAAGGAAAAAGCATCCATGGCAAGTCCCGTGCCGAGAAGTATACTATTAAAAAAGAAGGTGAAGCCGAGGTTCATTTTTATTTCCTCCAAAATAAAAATCGGGTAGGATTACTCTCATCACCCTGAAAAGGCGCAGACCTTTGATTTGTTCTGAGAAATCAATATCCGCTTTTATTCAGAGCTGATGTGAAGAGGTTTTATAAAAAGGTTGACAAAATATGTATAAATGTGTAATATTAATAAGGTTAAATCTAAAAAAATACAATGGAGAGTAAAAAATGAAAAAATCAAAAAAATCAAAGGTGCTTAAAATTCTTGCCGTTTTATTGGCGGTTATTCTTGCAGTGGCTGCAGGCGTGCTATATTATTTCTTCGGTTATCAGACTATTGACGAGGATGCAGATGCATTTAAAATTCCCAAAGAGTACGAGCTTGTATTTGAGGATGAGTTTATAAACGGCTATGACGAAGATTTCTGGGCTCCCTCAGGTATGACCGTACGCAGAGGCGGTTATTGGTCACAGGATCAGGTTTTCACCAAAAACGGAAAGCTTGTTATTCGCACAGAATATAAGGATGATGTAGAAAATCCCGGTTATTATACAGGTGATCTCTGTACACTCCATGACAGATTAGCCTTCGGTTATTATGAAATCCGCTGTAAGGTAGAGAATACCCGCGGCTTATGGAACGCATTCTGGTTTATGCCCGATGATATTTATAATTACGAGCAGAAGGCACAGGACGGCAGTGAAATAGATATTTTCGAATCTGCATTACCCTACAGAATTCAGAATGCTCTTTACTATGACGGATATTCGGGACGCAAAAACATTATGACTGAAGTAGAGGATCTTTATGACGGCTATCATACTTATGCTCTTGACTGGAAAAAGGACGGCCTCAAATTCTATTTTGACGGACATCTTATCTGGGAGCTTAACGAGCCCGATCTTATCCCTGCCACTCCTGCTTATCTCAATATAACCACTGAGATTAACGGTAAGGTAATCGACGGAAAGCCTGATCCGAGCCACATTGAATGGATTGGCTGCGGCAAGATTACTGAGGAAAGTAATGTTTTCCCGTCAGATTATGTTATTGATTATGTCCGTATCTACGATAACGGAGACCTTATCTGGAATAAACAGTAACAGTAATAAATCCACCTGCTTGTGAAACAGGTGGATTTATTTTTTATATTTTTGCTTCGAAAATTCCTATGGACTCTCTGCCCCTTAAATTATCCGAAACATTTCTCGCATTGAAGTAGAGCCGCAGCTTTCCCTCGTAATAAGTCAGACAGCAGGCATAGACATACTGCGCCATCCAGTTATTGCTGCCGCACTTCTGGGGAACGAGAAAGGGCTTTACGAAATCAAAGCTAATGCCGTCATTGCTTTTCAACAGCATAATGGCAGAGTGGCTTTTACCGTCCTTCTCGTAAAGACCGTTCTGCAGACCTATATAGCAGTCGGAGAGCTTATATACTTTCAGACAGCCTGAGCATAAATTAAGGTATTCGATATTTTTGTCGGGACTGATGATGGGAGAGGTACGGGAGACGTAGCCCTCGGAAATATTTTTACTTTCTGCGAAGCTGATGTGAGTGGGCTCGCCGAAGCCGCAATCCTTTATGAAGGTCTGACCGCAGGAATAGTAAAGTCGGTAGCCCTTATCTGTTTTTATGAGGAAGGGGTTTGAAATGGCGTATCCGCCCTTGTATTCCTCGAAGTCACGGGTTTTCCTTATAACGGGGTAAGGCTCTGACCAGTGTGAGAAATCCTCCGATTCGGTGCAGTAGATTTCCGATTTCCAGTTTGCACCGATGAGAGAAAGGGCATTGAATATAACGGGTCGGGTTCTTTCGTAGAAAAGATAGTATTTTCCGTCGATATGGTTTATGTTCGGTCTCATAGCACGGCTGACTATTTTCTCCGCCTTTTCGAAGGAGATACCGTCATCGCTCACATATCTGTACA
This sequence comes from Clostridia bacterium, assembly GCA_017516315.1. GTDB lineage: Bacteria > Bacillota > Clostridia > Oscillospirales > Acutalibacteraceae > UBA6857. Next base: position 13,112 of record JAFXDE010000001.1, read on the forward strand.
CACCGAAAAAGGTATGGCAGAAAAGATGCCATTTTCCGTCGTGGGATTTGTCGGGAGTGAGAACTGAGGGGTCGGCGATAACGAAGCTGTTAAGAGGATTTTTTAATATGGGGTTATTATCGTAAAGAGAAAACTCAGCCTTTTCAATATCGCTGAAAGAAAGCTTAATCATATCTGTTCCTCCTTTTTGTTTTACGGATTAATTCTACTGCGTTTATTCTTTTATGTCAACTACTTATTTTAATGCAGTAAAAGTCACTAAAAAAGGCAGGGGATATTTGTTTAAAGAATCAATTGAGACAGATACAAAATTAATGATATAATACTATTAATTGTGTACAGAAAATTTTTCGGTGAAGGATAATTTACGAAAGGATGATATAAATGAAAATTACTCCCGAAAGCACTCTAAGAGAGGTTCTTGCCACTCCCGTAGGTAATGACCTTGTGGCTATGGTAGCCTATCATACAGGTATACCCGATGCGGTTATCCATAATCCTGCAGTGGGTATGATGAAGCTTAATATGATTCCGAAGCTTTTAGGTGATAAGATGCCCCTGGAAACCATCGAGCATCTTTGCAACCTTCTCAGCTATACTCCCGAAAGAGTAGTTACCAAGGATGAGGTTGACCCGAAATGGTGGAAGGAAGCCGTAATTTATCAGATTTATCCCCGTTCCTTTATGGATTCAGACGGTGACGGTATCGGTGATTTACAGGGTATTATTTCAAAGCTTGACTACCTTAAGGATTTAGGTGTGGATGTACTCTGGCTCAGCCCTATTTATGATTCGCCTAACGATGATATGGGCTACGACATCCGTGACTATAAAAAGATTATGACCGAGTTCGGTACTATGGAAATCTTCGATAAAATGCTCGAGGAAATCCACGCCCGCGGCATGAAGCTTGTTATGGACCTTGTAGTAAATCATACCTCAGACGAGCACGAATGGTTCCAAAAGGCTCTCGCAGGCGACGAAAAGTATAAGAATTATTATATCTTCCGTAAGGGCAAGGGTCCCGGCGTGCCTCCCAATAACTGGACCTCCGTTTTCTCAGGCTCTGCATGGAACTATTATCCCGAGCTTGACGAGTGGGCATTACATATTTTCTCTAAAAAGCAGATGGACCTTAACTGGGAGAACCCCGAAATGCGTGACGATGTAGCTGAGATGGTACGCTGGTGGCTCGCTAAGGGTGTAGACGGTTTCCGTATGGACGTTATCAATCTTATTTCAAAGGTAGAAGGTCTTCCCGAAGGTAATCCTCTCGTAGGTGAGTTTATCGGCTACGGCGGAGAGCACTATTTCTGGGGCCCCCGTCTTCACGAATATCTCCATGAGCTTAACGAAAATGCCTTTAAAAAATTCCCAAACTCCTTCTGCGTAGGTGAAACGGGCGGTATCGGAATAGAAATGGCGAAATATCTCGTAGACGATTCCCGCGAGGAAATCCGTCAGACCTTCCTTTTCGACCAGCTCGAGGCTCCGGGTAAGCAGAGATGGGACGATTATAAGTACAACCTCAAATATTTAAGAAACTTCTTCACTAAATATCAGCTTGAGCTCAAGGGCTCCTCCTGGCCTTCACTTGTTATCGAAAATCACGATAACCCCCGTATGGTTTCTAAGGTAAATCCCGATTCCGCCTACAGAAAGCCTCTTTCCAAGCTTATCGGTGCTATGCTTCTTACGGGCAGAGGTACACCCTACATCTATCAGGGCGAGGAGCTCGGTATGATGAATTGCGACTTCAAGGATATGTCAGAGCTTCGTGATGTTGAATCTATCAATAAGTACGCTGAAATGCTCGAAAAGGGCATCTCAAGAGAAGAAGCATGGAAGACTATTCTTGCCGGCAGCCGAGATAATTCGAGAACTCCTATGTGCTGGAATAAGAGTGAAAACGCAGGCTTTACTACAGGTACTCCCTGGATAAGACTTAACGGCGACTACCTCGAGTGTAATGCCGAAAGCGAAATCGCCGACAGAAACAGCCCCTACAACTACTACAAGGCTATTATCGCATTGAGAAAAGAGTTTAAATCAACTCTCATTTACGGTGATTTCAAGCCTCTTAAAACAGGTGACAAGACCTTCTGTCTCTACAGAACAAGCAAGGATAATAAATTCTATATTGAAATGAACCTTACGGAAAAATGGATAAGAAGACCCCGTCATGCTGAGGGTATGTGTGTTCTTTCGAACTACAGAGAGCCTACAGATAAGCTTCGTCCCTACGAGGTAAATATTTACAGAATCAAATAAAAGTTCTCCGATTAAAAAAGCGTCTGTCATTGGTGTCAAACCTTTGGCAGACGTGTTGCTTATTTTTCTGCAATAAGCATAGTAGTGTTTTCCATACGGAATACCTGTGTAACCTTATAGAAACCTGCTTTTTTCAGAAGAGCTGTCTGATTATCGACAGTGCAGGGGGTGTCGTAGTGGTAGTATCCATTATCGGTTATGCCGTTCTCTTTTCGAAGTCTTTCGTTTTCCGAAAACCAGAAATTCTCTTCCTCTTGTTTTAATACCATATAATCGCATTCGATGTAAATGCCTTTTTCTTTCAGAGAGGCATTTATCTTTTTGTAAAGGGAGAGCTTCTTTTCTTTAGGAAAATGATGCATAGTCTGAAAGGAAACGGCGCAGTCGAATTTATTCTCACCTAAATTTTCTTCGAAGTAGTCTGCGCAGACAAGAGAGAGGTTTTTATCGGGATGTTTATCCCGGAGCCGACCGAGCATTACGTCGGAAAGGTCTATGCCCGTAACCTTTAAATCGGGATAAAGGAGAAAGATTTCATCAAGCTCGAGTCCCGTACCGCAGCCGAGGTCGAGAAGAGCTTCGGTATCGTCAGGGATAAGGGAAGCCATCTTTTTGTAGCCTTCCTTACAGCCTTCCACTTCCGTGAGCATATGCTCATCGTACATCTCTATTCTGTCGGCGAAAAAGTCAGCCATTCTTTCGAACTTCATCATTTATACTCCCTTATTATCTTTTCTAAAATATCCTTGTCGGCAGGGCAGAAGGTGAAATTCTGTATTTCATCGGGAGTAATCCACTTTATGTCGTTGTGCTCGAGCATTTTTACTTCGCCTTCAGCTATTTCAGAGTTAAAAAGTGTGAGGTGGACATTTATGTCGGGATACTGATGGTCAACCTCCATAAAAATATCTCCGACCTTTACCGTGACATCCAGCTCTTCTTTGCATTCACGGATGAGGGCTTCTTCTCTCGTTTCTCCTTTTTCAGCCTTGCCTCCGACGAATTCCCATTGAAAGGCTCTTGTTTTATTTGCAGGACGCTGACAAATCATAAATTTGTTATCTTTCCATATAAGAGCAGCTACTACCTGAACTATATTTTCCATATATGTGTCCTCACATTAATCTTTTTTTTGATTTTAACATAACGGGTACAGTTTTTTACGGAAAAACGGTGCTGTTAACAAAAAATTAATATTTATATCTTTAAAAAATGGACAATCTGTGATATTTTATAATTGCTTTATTATGTATTTTAATAGGGAGGTAAAAGTTATGAAAAAATTATTAAAGAAATCTCTTGCCATCGTACTCACTATGCTTTTCCTTTGCGGAAGCTTTTCTGCGAGTGCAGTAGTAGTGAACGGAAAGAATCATTTCGACTACGGCTCCTATGTTCTTTTAGGTGACAGCGTTGCCAGCGGCTGGAGTGACATCGAAGACAGAGATACCTGCTTCACCCGTGTAGAGGGCTCCTACGGTGCAGTTCTTGCCGACGACCTCGGTGTAGAATATCATCCTATGGCTTGTATCGGCTTCAGAACACTCGAAATGCGCTATATGTTTGAGGATGGTTTCGTAGGCGACAGATTTATGTTCTATTCCGTAGAGCAGGAATTCATCGATGAAAAAATTCCTGAAATCCGTGCCGCAGTCGCAGATGCAGGTCTTATCACTCTTAACGTAGGCGGTAATGACTGGGGCTCGTTTGTAGGCTGGCATCTTATGGAGGAACTCGAAAAGGTTGAGGGCTCTGAAAACTTCGTTGAGAAGGCTCTTCCTTATCTCGAAAATACAATTAATTTCGGTGTAGATACCATCGAAACCATTGTAGGCCTCGCTGATATTGCAGGCTTAGTTCCCGAGCTTGTTAAGATTCTTCCTATGGCACTTAACAAGGGTATGGAAAGCTATATTAAAAACTGGAACATTATGATCGAAGACATCTACGCTCTCAATCCCGATGTAACACTCGTTGTTATCGGCATGTTTGATACAGGCTTACAGGATGAGACGATGGATGATGTGGAAGGTGTAATCAAGCTTCCCTCAGGCGAAGTTGGCGGAATCAATATCGGTCAGACTATAGTTGACCTTGCCAATACTCCTATGCGTCAGAACGCTGACAAGTACGGCTATATCTTTATTGATCCCATCGGTACTCTCTGTGAAAGTCAGCATCCCAGCTATGCAGGTCACAGACACATCGCTGATTTAATTCTTGAGGCACTTCCCGATGCAGATTTTCCCTATACCGACATCGAAAAAGGCACCAAGGAATACGGTATCGCTCAGAAGCTTTACGCAAAGGGCTATATGTATGGAGTTTCAGATACGGAATTTGCTCCCTCTTCCGCTATTACCAAGTCTCAGCTTGCGGAAGTGCTTTATAACGCAGCAGGTGCTCCCGCAGTTGAAGGGGCTTTAAATGATACCTCTTCTGCGTCTGCTGTATGGTGCGCGGAAAAGGGTGTTCTTTCAGCAGACGGAAACGGTAATTTCGCTCCCGATGAAGCTGTATCATATTTTGGTTTCGCACAGGCTATGTTCAAATTCTCACAGGCAGACGGATTCAGCATCGGCGGATTTATAAACGGTATTTCGATCTTCCTCAAGGTTCTTGTACAGAACATCGCAAGAATAGGAAATTCTATGAGACGAATCGATGCCGCTTCTTACATCGTAAGCTACTTGGGCTTCTGATAAAAGAGAATAAGCTCTACCGGGTGGAAACACCCGGTATTTTTATTGCTTTAAAGCAGTTGTAAATGTGAATAAGATGTGATACAATATACGAAACGAAGGGTCGTGATTACTGTGTTGCAAAAATATAATTACAGACATAACCTCACTGTTCCCTTGCCTGACGATGAAATAGTAAACGGTCAGGGCTGCGGAGAGGTGGCGAAGATGAAATACGGCTTTTTCCCTATGTCCTATAACGGCTGCGAGATGATAGCGCTTCACAACAGTATGGTTTTGAGAGGGGAGAAATCTTCGCTGAGAGAGGTCTGTCTCGAAATGTATCCTCGATGTCAAGCGGTGTCGGGACTTTTCGGCTCCAATCCGCTTCTTTTAGGCTCCTTTTATAAAAGAAGGGGGATTCCTTACAGAATGACTTTGAGGTATGACGATTTTTTTGACAGCCTCGATGATGTAAAGGCAGCAGTTCTTTCCTTCTGGTGTCCCCATAAGCCCTTTAAGGGGCTTCATACCGTAGCTGTGCAGAAGGTGGACTGTAAAATAAAAATTTATAACCGCTACAATAACCGTGACTATCCCTATATTTATCCGTCGAGGGCGGAGCTTTTACCGCATAAGTCCGATTTCATTTGCGGTTACTTAATAGAGGAGGAAAAATAAAAATGGAAAAGGAAAAAACACCCCTTACCGAGCAGAATACCTTAGTCGGCAAGGTAAAAAAGCTTATCGGTGTAGAGCCGGGAACAAAGCTTAAGCCTATGGTAGCTTACAATTCGGCTATCTTCTTTTCAGGCGGCGGCCCCTATGTTATGGGTAACTTCCTGCTTCCTTTTCTTACAAAGGTAGAAGGTCTTCAGGCTGACCAGTATGCTACGGTGCTTCTCTGCTCCTGCATCTGCGACGCCGTAACCGATCCGATTATGGGTATCATTACCGACAGAACGAGACATAAGGACGGAAGACACCGCCCTTATCTTAAATTTGGTGTTCTTCCTGCTATGCTTGCCTTCCTTCTTATGTGGAACTCCTTTGGCCTTTCCGCTTCTGCAGGACCTCAGAGTAATAAGGTTATGCTTTACTACATATTTGCCTATATGTTCTATAAGACCGTCAGCACTATGATTATGGTGCCTCACACGGCTATGCTTCCGGGTATCGCGCCGACCTATCATCTCCGTACTCAGTTTAACGGAGTCAAAACAATTATGGATGCGGTGGCTTCCTATTCGTCCTTCTTCGTAGCTGCTTTCGTTTTAGGCGGTATCAACGGACTTTTCGTTACTCCCTCCTTCGGTCCTGAGCACAGAGGCAGATTTACTCTTATGTCCGTTATTCTGTGTCTGTGGACGAGTCTGCCCCTTATCTTTACCTACAAGGGTACTAAGGAAGAAAGCTCCGCAGAGCAGGTCAATGAAAAGCTCGACCTTCACGAATTTTTTGGTCAGTATAAGGATGTTATCAGAAACAGAGTCTTCCGTCAGTATTTCCTTTTCGGCTTCATAATGCTCCTCGGCTCATCCTTTGTTTCACAGTGTATGTACTATTTCCTCGAGACTGTTTACCATCAGGAAAAGGACTACAATATGATAATTATGCTCCAGGGTATCGGTGAGGCCCTCGGCTTCTTCCCTGCGTATATGCTTTCTATCAAGAAAAACAAGCAGCTTCCTGCTAAGGTATTTATGCCCGTGGCAGTTTCGGCACTCGGCCTTGCCTGGCTCGGCAGAAACAGCGGCAATATGTTTATTATGTTTATCGTAGAGTTTATGTACGGTCTCGGACTTGCAGGTATGGCGAGCGTACAGAATAATATCTTCCCCGATGTCACCGACGTTGACGAGCTTATTACGGGACAGAGAAGAGAGGGCGTTATTTCCACCTTCTCCACCTTCACCAAAAAGTTCGTAAGCGGCTTTGCAGGCTTCGGTGTAGGTAACATTCTCCGCTGGTTCGGCTACGATACACAGCTCGATGCGGCAATGCAGACCGAAAGAGCAGTAAACGGTGTGGCTATCTGCTTCACCCTCATTCCTATGGCATTCCTCTTCCTTTCCTTCCTTTCCATTATGAGATATAACCTCACTAAGGATAAGCTCGATTTCATCAAAGCGAAAATCAAGGAAAAGAAAGAGAAGGGCTTCGTAGAGGTCACGGACGAAGAAAAGGCGGCTCTCGAAAGCATTTCGGGTCAGAAATTCGAAAATATGTGGATAGGTCAGAAAGAGACAGTGTCGGCAGAATAAAAAATAAAACAAGCAGTTTTTTGATGACTGCTTGTTTTTTTGTATGTTCAGTTGTTTGAGTAAGTAATAAACAGTACACCGGTTACTATACCGAAAATTATCTGTATCCATAATCCCGCCTTTCCGATTGGCAGAAAATCGAGAAATATGTTCAGTAATAATACTGAGTTTATTATAAGAGAGGATACAGCAAATTTTTTGAGCTTACTGTAGCTTTCTTTATTTTTTAGGGAGAAAACTGTCCACAGTAAGGAGGAAATAAAGGGTAATATAATGCTTAAACAAATAATCGCAAAGCCCAATGAATCATCATAACCCACTACACCCGGTGCGGCAAATACAATGAGGCAGAAGATACAACTCAAACAGGTCATTACTGATAAATTACGAAGTGATTTTTTCATATTTGTCAGCTTCTTTCTTTACAGTAAAAATTTACCGGATGGCAAAAAGGGGACTACATTTGTGCTTTCACGGCAGAAAGGAATTACTTCGTTAATGAAAGCATCGGAATCATCAGAGGTAAAAATAACCTTAATGACAGATCTGTTCATTTTTTTCTTTCCTTTTCTGTTCTGATTCAAAATATCAGCCGAGAAATACAGGTAATAGGTGTTTCCCTCACCTCTGGTCTGTCCGCTGTAGCTTATACCGAAATCTTTGATTTCAGGCCACATATATTTTTTGGTGCCGAAAAAGCTTCTGCAGATGACACCTTCTTTGCTTATTGTGGTCTTTTTGAAAAATTCGTTGAAGGAAAACAGGATAAAATAACCCATTACACTTAACCACATAAGCATAAAAATATCTCCGAAAACATCGACAGGCTCCTTAGCTTCTTCGTAGGACAGGTTAGGTAAAATGAGAACAGCTCCTGAAATGAAAAGAAAAACGGACATAGCTCCTGTTAGCAAAAAAGTAAGCTTCTTTGAAATTGTTATTTCGCCATTATTCTTTTTAATCATATTTTCACCTTCTTACAGTTCAATAATATCATTTACCATATACTTTGTCAACAAAGCTTTCCTATCATAAATCCCACACCTCCCGAATATATTTCTTACAGAAACAAATGTCAGGAGATGTGATTTATGCCTATGGAAATAAAAAAAGATACCTATTCCTTCTGTGAGCTTTTTACACGGAGTAAATGTGAGCAGGCGGTAAGCCTCGAGATTAACCTGCCCGACTACTGCTCGGACATAAAAAAGATACTCAAATGCACCGTAAAGGCCGGAATATCAAATGTGTCAGTAAGCGGTGAAAATGTAAATTTGTCGGGTACGGCAGTAACGAGACTGATATATGTAGGAGAAAACGAAAAAATCGACTGCTTCGAGCATACGGATGCCCTTTCCTGCAGTACCCGTATTAAGGATATGCCCGAAAACCCCTTGATTAAAGCCGTGACGAGGACTGACTACATAAACTGCCGTGCTCTGAGTCAGCGGAGAATAAGCGTCAGCGGAAATATCGGTGCCGCAGTTTATGTTTACCGTGAAAATAAAAAGGAGTTTCCCTGCCATATCGACTCGCCGGATATGGAATGTAAAAAGGAAAAGAAAACCGTTTCAAATCTTATCTGTCAGACCGAGAAAACCTTTGATTTGAGTGAGACGGTAGCTCTCGATAAGGACAGAGAGGATATCGGTAAAATTCTTCGCAGCGATTGCACGGTAAAGCTCGAATCTAAAAAAGCCGTGGCAGATAAGCTTCTTATAAAGGGTGAGCTTTGCTGTGAGATACTTTATACGGACAGCGAGAAAAACGGCATCGTTAAGGTGACCCACTCTATGCCCATAAGTCAGATTTTAGGTGTGGGCGGCATTACTGAAAAAAGCGATATTCAGCTTTCTCTTGCCCCGTCGCAGTTCACCGTTTCAGCTAAAAATGACTCTGCGGGAAGATGCAGACTTCTGGAGCTTGCCGCGAGGGTAAGTGCTGTAGTGAGATGCAGAGAGGATAAGGAAATCGAAATTATAAAGGATTGCTATTCCACCAGGTACGAGGTGACGGGCGATTATAAAAACGCTGAATTTCATACCTGTGCCTTTAACGGTGAAAGGGAAATTCCCTTCGAGGAAACCGTCTACTTTTCCGACGGCAATATAGCCGAAATAAAGGATATGTGGTGCAGCGGTGACGAGTGCAGAATGTCCGGGGGCGAAAAGGCCGCAGAGGGAGAGTGCGATTTTCTCCTTCACGGGATTTATACCGATTCTGACGGAAGCTGCCGCTATGCGGAAAAGAATCTTTCGGCAAAGGTGGGAGTTCCTCTTAAAGCAAAGGGTGAAAAGACAGACTGCGACTGTGATATTACGGTGACCTCTCTTTCCTGGTCTGATGCAGGGGGCGGAAAGGTGAAAATTAAAGGCACGGTTCTTCTTAATTGCTACGCTTCCGTATGCAGTGAAAGCAGATTCCTTTCCGATATCCGTCAAAGCGAAAAGGAAAAAGAGCAGAAATATCCTGCCCTTTGTATCTGCTATGCCCGTAAGGGTGAAAAAATATGGGACATAGCAAAGCATTACAATACTACCGAGTCACTCATAAAAAATGAAAACGGCATAAAGGATGAGATGACCGATAAGGAAATGATGCTGATGATACCCTGCGTATAAAAAAAGAGGCTGTTCATCTGAGAACAGCCCCTGTTTTATTTAAAAAACACAAAGTATGCCGAAGCGCCGATAAGGATTATCTGAAAAAGGATAATCACGGGAAGCCCTATCATAAACTTTTTATGAAGAGTCTTATGCCTTATGAGCTTCATAGTGATGTATTCGCTTAAGGCACCGCCGAAAAGGGCGAGGGAGAGAAGAGTAGCCTCGGGAATACGGCGCATTTTCTTTTTTGCGAGGATTTTATCGAGGGCAGTAATAATAAAGGTAACGAAGGAAATTACGGCGAAATAAAGAAGTGCCGCGGTATATAATTTATCCATTGTTATCTCTTATAAGCTTAAGGTCGCTTTCCGTAAGGAAAACCGTAGTGCCTCTTTCCTTTTCCTTGAGATAATTTGTGTTAACGGAAAAAACGCTGGCACAGTTCGGACATACGGAAATATAAATATTTTTATCTTCGCCCTTGATTTTTGCCACAAGTGTGGTATCCTTTGTAGAGAAGAGTCTCATCGAAACAGTCTCTTTACAGACAGGGCAGGACACATTGTTTGTGCTTCCGCCGTCCAAAGTTGAAATTTTATTATAATTTTTAATAGCCATTTTAGTTCCTCCTTAAAAGAGTGTAACTATATTCTAATTTGTTTTCAGTCTTATGTCAAGAGGAAGTGTATTTTATGAAAAGATTTATACTGATTTTTTCCCTTATAACGGTTCTTTTTTGCTCCTGCGGTAAAACAGAGAATCTCAGTCCCTATGTAAGTGAATCCGCCTTACAGACTCAGTCCTCGTCGGAAAACAGGGAAACCACCGAAAAGCTCAGGGCGGAAAACTTCGTAGCCGTACCTGAGGATGCTTCTTCAGCACAGGCGGAGGAAAAGGAGGAGACAGACTCTCTTTTTACTGCCTGCTGGCTCAGCTATATGGAGCTGTCTCTGACGGGAGAAAGAAACACCGCAGAAAGCTACAGTACCTATATTGACGGAATATTCGATAATATGAAAAAGATAGGTATTACCGATGTTTTCGTTCAGGTAAGGCCCTTTGCCGATGCCTTTTATCCTTCGGATATTTTTCCGTCGAGCGCTTATGTGGCTTCTGATCAGGGGGGAGCTATGCCCTTTGATGTCTTCGGCCTTATTGTAGAGAGAGCGAGGGCTAAAAATATTTCCGTTCACGCCTGGATTAATCCCTACAGAGTAAGCCACGCAAGTGACATAAATGCTCTCTCGGAGAAAAATCCTGCCCGTCAGATGTATAAGAAGGGGACAAATGAGGATGTAGCCGTAACGGAAAAGGGGATTTATTTTAACCCTGCGTCGGAAAAGGTGAGAAAGCTTATCACCGACGGAGCGAGAGAGCTTTTAGAAAGATACGACATAAAGGGAATACATATCGACGATTACTTTTATTTTCCCGACTGCGGTGATTTTGATGCCCGTCAGTACAGCATTTACACCTCTCTGGGAGGCACGCTTAAGCTCGCTGACTGGAGAAGGGAAAATGTAAGCGCGCTTCTTTCTGCTCTTTATTCGGTCGTAAACTCCTACGGTCAGGATAAAATCTTTTCCGTAAGCCCTGCAGGTGATATAGGCAAATGCTTTAACGAAAGCTATGCCGATGTTTATCTCTGGTGCAGGGAAGAGGGCTACTGCGATATGATTATTCCGCAAATATATTTCGGCTTCGAAAACGAAAAGCTTCCCTTTGAAGGATGCCTCGAGGATTGGAGGGCGCTTTGTGCCGAGGGCAAGATTGACCTTGCCGTAGGTCTTGCCCTTTATAAGGCAGGGCAGGAGGACACCTACGCTCTCTCGGGTAAGGACGAATGGATAAAAAACAGCGACATCATCGCCCGTCAGGTAAAGCTTTTAAAAGAGAAAAAATGCTGCGGCTACGCACTTTACAGCGGAACATATATTGATTTTAATGAAAAAAGCTTTGCCGAAGAGTTAAATAATCTTAAAACTATGGTATATTAAAGGTTAATGTGGTAAAATAGGTAGAATTAAATTTTACGGACGGTTTGAAATGAAAAAGATTAAGCTGATTATTTCCTGCATCTGCGTCAGTCTCGCTATCATAATCTGCGCGGTAATGGTGCATTTATCAAATAAAAACTTCGTCGAGGATGTCTTCATCGGAAGCGGTATCGAGGACAGCGTAGACGAATATCTCATCAGTCAGGGCTATGTGAAATTCCCCGAAAAGGATAAGGCAATATGGCTCATCGAGAATACCGATACGGACTTTTCCGCAGACAGTAAAAAGCTGGAAAAGGCCATAGAGCTTATAGAAAAATCTGTTTTTGATACAGTGTTTGTCAGAAGCGAATATTTTTCCTCGGATAAAAGTGAGCTGTCATATAGGGACAGCCTTTCGGAGATAGAGAATCTTACCTCTCTTTTAAAGGAACGGGGTAAAAGGGTTTACCTCGAAATGCACACGGACTCCGACGAAAAAGCCTTCGGTGCGATTTCGTCTCTTTGCGACGGTATTATCCTTCGAAACGATAAGAAAATGAGTCCCGAAAGATTTAATTATTTCCTTTCTCAGGCGGTCAGGGAAATAAGAAAGCAGGACAAGGACATAAAAATCCTCGTATATCTCTCCTTCGGCTACGATATCTCTAAGCTCAATAAAAAGACAGTGGACGGTGTCTGTACTCTCATTGACGGAGAATCTGACCTTGACTCTCTTTCTTTATGGGATAAAACCCTTAAGCTTTCCGACAGCAGCTTTTACTGTACGGTAGATGTAAATGTGAGTAAAAAGGAAGCTGCCTTTCCTCTTAAGGCGCTGTACGGACTCAGAAGCTGTGAAAGCCTATCGGCTGTAGCTTTTTCCTCTCTGGAAGGTGTCAGAAAGGACACTGAGGGCGCATTCTCGGCTGTTAAGGAGTATCTTTCTGAGGGCATAGTGCCCGATATCGCCTTCAGAGAGCTTTCCGTTACGGGCTATGACGGCTCGCTTATAGAAACTGAGCTTTTCAGTACGGAAATTGAGATATGCGGCTCGAGTCTTTACCCCTGCTATATTAACGGTGAGGAAACGGATTTAGGAGAAAAGGGCAGTAAAAAAATCACCTTCAATCTTTCTGAGGGTGAAAATGTCTTCAGAATAAGTCAGTCCGGTAAAACCCTTGAGTACAAAGTAAGGATGAGCTTTACGGGAGATATTATCCGTGCGATTATGCCCGGTGAAAGCCTTACGGTTCAGCCGAAGGAAACGGTTACCGTAACGGTTATCGCCTACAGCGGTGCAGACATTACCGTAAAGCTGGGTACCAAGGAATATAAGGCGAAATGTGAGGAAAGTGCCGGGGCAGGCTATGCGGCATTTACAGCTAAAATTAAAATGCCGAAAAGCCGTGAACAGGTGGAATCTCTGGGTATGATTACGGTAATCGGCTCAGTGGGAGAAAGAACTGTTCAGGAAAAGGGTGCTATGATTTACTGCGGAGAGGAAATGACTACTATTCCTGCTGCACCTACAGAAGAAAATGAAACCACTACAGCTGTTCAGCTCGGAAACTTCGTACAGGAGCTTATAAACGACAGCTATGAATATACCGTTCCCTTCACTACGAAGCCCTACACAGAGCCTTCTACAGCTCCTTATAATCCCGTCTATGAAACTATGACGGGTAATGTGATGTGCATAGTGACGGAGCCTTATGCCGATACGAGACCCTTGGTTTATAATGATGACACCTATGTTCCCTCTTATTCCACTCTCGTTCAGGGGACAATGGACTATGTGACGGCGAAAAGCAGTGCCTTTAACAGTGACGAAAATGAGACGGTATATTTTTATGAATTAGCCTCGGGAAGAAAGGTGAAGTGTGACCATGTGCAGCTTACCAATGCTGCTATGAATAATAACAGTCTTTCCGTGGTATCGTCCTCGGCAGAAAACGGAACGCTTACCATCCGTCTTAAAACCGACTGGAAGATTCCTTATGCCATCACTCATACACCGCAGAATTACTATTCGGGTCACGGCGCGAAATATAATATAAATTCCTTCAATGCCGATTATATTCAGCTCGACTTCTACCATACGGCAACCGTTTCGGGCAATGTGGATGTAAGGGGCAGTAATGTAGTTTCCTCTGCCTCATGGAGTGTGTCGCAGAATGAAAATAAAGCTACTCTTTATATGCCTCTTTCCACGGGCAAATATTACGGCACCTCCGTGGAATACGATCAGGACGGCTGTATGGTTATAAGAATTCATAATAATCCTCAGACCTTACAGGGTGCAGTTATACTTCTTGATCCCGGTCACGGCGGAGATGATCCGGGTGCTCTGGGTATCGGCGATCAGGTACGCGAAAGCGATATTAATCTTGCCGTGGCTTATGCGACGAGAGATGCCCTTCGCGCAAAGGGTGCTACGGTATACCTTACCAGACAGGGAAATGAAACCTTATCTCTGGACGAGAGAAGGAACATAGCTCAGAGTGCGGAGCCTGACCTTTTCGTAAGCATCCATTCAAACGGCTCGGAAAATAAAAATGCCATCGGTACCTCTGTTTATTACTACAAGGGCTTTTCACAGCCTTTGGCAAGCAATATCTACGGTGAAATGATAAAGGTGTTCAAAAATAATCTTTACTACGGACAGCAGAATCTCTACGATGACCTTTCCGACGGAGCAAGATATTATCCCTTCGCCGTGACGAGAATAGAGGACTGCCCCTCGGTGCTTATCGAGACAGGTTATGTAACCAATGACGCAGAGTGCTATAAGCTGATTCAGTCCTCCACCCATCAGCTTTTCGGACAGGCTATAGCGACAGGTATAGAAAAGACTTTATTATCTTAGGGTGACGAGTATTTTAACGAAGTGTTGGCGGAAATCCGCCCGTAAAAAACGGGGTTCGGATTATGCTCGCCACCCTAACATAAAATATCTTGCCGCAAGCATAGCGATAACCGAGGGAATACCTCCGAGGGCGCTTACGGAAAGGGTTACGGGATTTATACCGAGAGTAACCCCTGTCATCTGACTTAAAATGCTTACAGTGAAAAGAGAGCCTATGCCCGAAAGGGAGGAAAGAAAAAGACAGCGGAAAAAGTGGCGTGATTTTGCGAAAACCGAAATCATAATCACCGCAGAAATAATAAGGCAGATAATCATAAAGGTTGTCTGACCGCCCATAAAAAACCTCCTTGCATTTTTTGAATTTAAGCTATATAATATATGATATGATTCAGGAGAGTGATATTATGAAAATTTTAAAGCTTACACCCGCCGTTAAGGACTACATCTGGGGCGGAACGAGACTTTCGAGAGAATATGACATTGTTTCCTTCGCCGACAGACAGGCAGAAGCTTGGGTGCTTTCCTGCCATGAAGCAGGGGAGAGCATCGTCGAAAACGGCGACTTCAAGGGCAGAACCCTTTCCGATGTCCTTAAAAATGAGGGCAAAGGCTGGCTCGGTAAAAACTGTGAGAGATTTTCCGATTTTCCCATCCTTATAAAGCTTATCGATGCCAAGGATAACCTTTCCGTTCAGGTGCATCCCGATGACGAATACGCTCAGCGTGTAGAGGGTGAATTCGGCAAGACGGAAGCCTGGTATATCGTGGACTGCGACGAGGATGCAGAGATTATCTACGGCTTTAAAAAGGATGTTACCGGTGAGGAGTTCAGAAAGAGCATCGAAGAGAATACTCTTCTCGAATATGTAAACAGAGTAAAGGTGAAAAAGGGTGACATTTTCTTTATCGAGGCAGGCACTCTTCACGCTATCTGTAAGGGCATCCTTTTAGCCGAGGTTCAGCAGAACTCAAACACCACCTACCGTGTTTACGATTACGGCAGACTCCAGAACGGTAAGCCCCGTGAGCTTCACATCGAAAAGGCTATCGATGTCACAAGCACCAAGGCAATTCCTGCCGACGGCAAGCCTCAGGGTGAAACAGAGAATAAAGACGGCTACAGCGAAACTCTTCTCTGCTCCTGCGACCTTTTCACTGTCAAGAGACTGGATGTAGAGGAAAAGGCAGTAATTACCGCTGACGAAAGCTCCTTTGTTTCTCTCGTAGCACTCGAGGGTAACGGTGTAATAATGCACGGCGACAGCTGTGTCACTCTTTATAAGGGCGAAAGTGTGTTTATCCCTGCAGGTCTCGGCGAGGTAGAGGTTTTAGGTGCAGTTACGGTAATTGAGACGAGAGTGTAAAAGTTAAAACTCTATTGTGCATTTTTAGAAAATATATTGAATTTCCTGTCAAAAGATGTTAATATTACGATAAGAGAATTGAGTTTGAAAAAATTCGATTGTAAAAAAGGAGGAAAAATAATGACACTAAATTTCATTGACTGGCCGTCCTTTAAAGATGTTGTTCTTGAAGGAGGTACAACACTTGCAGAGTATTGTGCTCAGTATGCAGCTGTTCAGACTAACTGGGTATACACTCTTGCAGCAATTATCGCCATTGCTATTCTTTTCATCAAGAAGAATAAAAAATGGTATTGGTACATTTTCATATTACTTTATATGCTCATGTCTGTTACATCTGTTGGTATGCATACTGCTAACTATGGTGAATTCCAGCCCGGTGTGCTTACTACCAAGCTCCTTGCAAGCTACATCGATATGTCTTTTACAGAGCTTGTTGCTTGGTCAGGTGTATGTTGTTTCGCTTTTGAGTTTTATCAGAAGGCTGACGAAAAGAAAAAGCGTAATATGTTCCTGATTGGTGTTACAGCTATAATGGCTATAGTAATTGCTGTGCTTACATATGAAGTATTTGTACTTCACGACAGACCGCTTTATATCGGTGGCGGCGGAGCACCTATGGACGGTAAGACAGGTGGTCTTTCTCTTGCTGAATTCGGTTGTTTCCTGACTGCTTTGCCGATTCTTTATCTGCTGTTTGCAAACTTCAAAAAGATGACTTCATCAGAAAAAATTCTTTTTATACTTATAATTCTGACCTTCTTAGCCGCCTTCATTATCACATCTATCTGGGGAGATAATGAGATTAATACATTTATTCTCGGAAATATTCACGGCCACTCAATCTGGCACATTCTTACGGCTCTTGCAATCTTTGAGGTTGTAATCTGGGTGGATCAGAGAAGCGTAAATGAAAAATTAAGAGAATTAGGTGCTAAACCTGTATAATTTTTAGAATTGCCTCCTCGTTTTATGAAACGGGGAGGTTGTTATTTGAAAGATTTTTCTCTTGACAAACCCATTCTGCAGTGCTACAATAATTACATAAAATATCTTCAGGGCGAGGTGCAATTCCTCACCGGTGGTTACAGCCCACGAGCCAAAGATAATCTTTGCGCAGATTCGGTGTGATTCCGAAGCCGACGGTTACAGTCCGGACGGAAGAAGAAAACATAGCTTTTGTGTTTTTCGCCTATGGTATTTTTTACCGTGGGCGTTTTTTCTTGGGGTATTTTAAATATCTTATTTAAGGTGAGTTATATGAAAGAAAACAAAAAATCTCTGAAATCCGTTTATATGCTCTGCATAATCGGTATGCTCTCGGCGGTAAGCTTCGTGCTTTTCCTTTTCGAATTTCCCGTCATTCCCTCTCTCGGCCATCTCAAGCTCGATTTCAGCGATGTACCCGCTATGGTTTCGGGTATCCTTTTCGGCCCTGTTTCCGCTGTGGTCGTTGAGCTTATAAAAAACCTTATAGAGCTTATCGTTAAGGGCGTGGGTACACAGATGGGTTACGGAAATCTGATGAATTTCCTCGTAGGCTGTGCCTATGTGGTGCCCTTCTGTATCGTTTACCGCAGAATGAAAAAGAATGACGGCTTAAAGAGTCTGATTCTTTCCTGTGTGGCAGGTACGGTGACTATTTTAGTCGTAGGCTTTTTCGCTAACTACCTTATCGCACCCCTTTTCTTTAAGCACTTTTTAGGTATCACTCTAGACGAGGCAGGTATATGGGCGGCTGTGTGGGGCGCTACGGCAGTAAACGGAATCAAGGGCGTAATGCTCTCTATAATAAGCTATCCGCTTATCCGTGTGGTTATCGAAAGACTTAAAAAATATGTGGAATAAAAAAACTTTTTCCCCATATCTTGACAAGATACACTTTAACTGATATACTACATCGGTAAATTGAATATTTCCTTATTAAGAGTAGCAGAGGGAACAGGCCCGTCGAAGCTCGGCAACCTGCGTAAAGCAAGGTGCTAAATCCTGCGGTATGACCGAAAGATAAGGCTTAATCTGCGGTCGGTTGATGTAAAGCCGACCGCTTTTGTTTTACACGGCATATTTCCGCCATCTCTGCGTTAAAAGTCTTGACAATATCCGCATATTGCCTTCGTCTTTTGCCTTGAGGCTGACGAAAATATTCTCGTGAAAACGTGACCAAGGAAATTTCATTAATTTATATAGAATTTTAAAGAAAGAAGGAATTTATAATGGCAAAACATCTTTTTACATCCGAATCCGTAACTCAGGGACATCCCGACAAAATCTGTGACCAGATTTCCGATGCAGTTTTAGATGATATTTATGCACACGACCCTATGGCGAGAGTAGCCTGCGAAACCACAGTTACCACAGGTCAGGTTCTCGTTATGGGTGAAATCAGCTCCACCTATAAGCCCGACGTAGCCAAGATAGCAAGAAAGGTTATCTGTGATATCGGCTACGACAGCGGCGACAAGGGCTTCGACGGTAATGCCTGTGCAGTTTTGGTAGCACTCGACGAGCAGTCACCCGACATTGCTCTCGGTGTAGACAAATCTCTCGAAAGAAAGGACGGCGAGGAGGACGAATATAATATCCACGGTGCAGGTGACCAGGGTATGATGTTCGGCTTTGCCTGTGACGAAACTGAGGAGCTTATGCCCCTTCCCATCTCTCTTGCACACAAGCTCGCAAAGAGACTTACCGAGGTAAGAGAAAACGGCACACTCGATTATCTCCGTGCCGACGGTAAGAGCCAGGTAACTGTAGAATATGAGGACGGAAAGCCCGTAGCAGTAACTGCTGTCGTTGTTTCTTCCCATCACAGCGCTGATGTTGAGCTTGAAAAAATCAGAAAGGATATCACCGAGCTCGTTATAAAGCCCATCATTCCTGCTTCTCTTATGCGAGAGAATACAAAGATTTTCGTTAACCCCACAGGCCGTTTCGTAACAGGCGGTCCTCAGGGTGACAGTGGTCTTACAGGCAGAAAGATTATCGTTGATACCTACGGCGGTTATTCCCGTCACGGCGGCGGTGCCTTCTCGGGTAAGGATCCCACGAAGGTGGACAGAAGTGCCGCCTACGCTGCACGCTATGTAGCCAAGAATATCGTAGCCGCAGGTCTCGCCTCAAAGTGTGAGGTGCAGCTCGCTTACGCTATCGGTGTAGCAAGGCCTGTTTCTGTAATGGTTGACACTTTCGGTACGGGAAAAATCAGCGACGAGGAAATCAGTGCTATCATCGATAAGGTGTTTGATCTTCGTCCGGCCGCTATTATCGACACTCTTAAGCTTCGCGCACCTATCTACCGTCAGCTAGCAGCTTACGGCCACGTGGGCAGAGAAGACCTCGATGTTCAGTGGGAAAAGACTGACAAGGCCGCTGAAATCAAGGCTCTTGCAAACATCTGAAAATGAATTTTACGGAACTGCCGAAAAAGCGGTTCCGTTTTTCGTTGACAAAGACTTTTGTTTAGGTTAAAATGTTACCAAAGCATATATAAAAGGAGAAAATACTTATGAAAAAGATTTTGGTTACAGGTGCTTCGGGCGGTATGGGTAAGGCTATATGCTCCCTTCTTACCGATAAAGGATATAAGGTTTACGGTATGGATTACCGTGAGGATGATACAGTAAAGGCAGATAAGTTTTATAGGTGCGATGTTACCGATACGGATTCCGTAAAAGAGGTTTTCGAAAAAGTAAAGGAAGAAACCGATTCTCTCGATGCCATAGTACATACTGCAGGTATTTACGATATGGACTCGCTTATCGAAATGGATGAGGAGCGCTTTATAAGAATTTTCGATATCAATGTTTTCGGTGTCTACCGTATAAACAAGATTTTCTTCCCTCTGATGCATAAGGGAAGCAGAATTATAGTGACCTCCAGCGAGCTTGCTCCTCTCGACCCGCTTCCCTTTAACGGTCTTTACGGCATAACCAAAACAACCCTCGAAAAGTACGCCTTTTCTCTGAGAATGGAGACTAATCTTCTCGGTATTCCCGTAAGCATTATCCGTCCCGGTGCGGTCAAGACAGGACTTCTTAATATTTCTACCACTGCTATTGATAAATTTGTAGACAGAACAGAGCTTTACAAAACTATGGCTCAGAGATTCAAAAAGATAGTTGACAGCGTGGAGTCAAAGCATGTAGAGCCTGAAAGAATAGCTGAAAAGGTTCTCTCTGCTCTTGAATCCAAATCACCCAAGTACATCTATAACATTAACCGTAATCCTCTCCTTTGGCTTCTCGATGCGCTTCCACCGAAGCTACAGGTAGAGATTATCGGTATGATACTTAAATAAAATCTCTCAGTCTCTTCGTGACAGCTCTCCTGAAAACAGAGCCTGTTTCAGCCTCCCCTGAAAGGGGAGGTGGATGCGAAGCAGACGGAGAGGTCTTCTTTTTATGTATAACTTATTTCTCTTTATCATAAAATAATAACAAAAACTGAAAAGGGGAGTATTCTTTTGAAAAAAGAGAAGCTGTACGGTATACTCTTTTATATTTTCACCGCAGAGGGTATAGGAGCTCTTTCGGCGCTTATTGCAGGAAACTTTTCCGATTTCTTTCTGAAATATGAGAAACCGCCCTTACTGCCTCCGGGTTGGCTTTTTCCTGTTGTGTGGACCGCACTTTATGCTATTATGGGTTATTCGGCTTATCTTATCAGCAGAGCCGATGCACCGAAGGATGTAAAGAAAAATGCTCTTACTGTTTATTGGCTGCAGCTGGCGGTTTTTAATTTCTTATGGAGTATTCTTTTCTTCCGTTTCGAGCTTTTGTGGGTAGGATTTATTGATATTTTGTTGCTTCTCGTTTCTGCATGTGTAATGACAGTTATGTTCGGCAGAATTTTGCCAAAAGCCGGTTGGCTTAATATACCCTATATTATCTGGGTGGCCTTTGCTACCTATCTTAATCTCGCCACGGCGATAATTAATTAGTTTCGTCTGAAAGAGAGGTATCACAGACGTAGAGGTTATCATCTCAAATTCACTAAAAATTCTCTTTTTAAAGATGCAAAATAATAGAAAACACCGAACTTTAAAAATATCCTTGAAATGGAAAAAGCTCTGTGATAATATTTTTTATGTAAAAAATTCTGAGTTTAAAAGAGGGGACACAAATGAAAAATTTCTACCTTAAGCCAAAGCTTTTTTCGGTGATGAAAAACTACTCTAAGGAGCAGTTAATAAAGGATATTATCGCAGGTGTTATCGTAGCCGTAATCGCCTTGCCGCTTTCTATCGCTCTTGCACTCGCTTCGGGTGTAGAGCCTGCCAACGGCGTTTACACGGCTATTTTTGCAGGCTTTACCGTATCCTTCCTCGGTGGCAGCCGTATTCAGATAGCAGGTCCTACAGCCGCCTTTGCTACGGTAGTAGCGGGAATAGTAGCCACACAGGGTATGGACGGTCTCGTTATAGCCACCATTATGGCAGGTATCTTCCTTATTCTTATGGGTGTTTTCAAATTAGGCTCACTCATTAAGTTTATCCCTTACACCATCACCACAGGCTT
Source organism: Clostridia bacterium (assembly GCA_017516315.1). Lineage (GTDB taxonomy): Bacteria > Bacillota > Clostridia > Oscillospirales > Acutalibacteraceae > UBA6857. The sequence continues at coordinate 34,662 of JAFXDE010000001.1, forward strand.
TACCTCGGGTATTGCCGTGACGATTTTAGTAGGTCAGATTAAGGATTTCCTCGGTCTTACCTACGCAGAGGGTGTAAGACCTATCGAAACGGTAGAAAAAATCGAGGCAAACATTGAAGCTATATCCACCTTTTCACCTCAGGCACTTTTAGTCGGCGCGGTATGTCTTGCCATACTCATTATCTATCCTAAATTCGAAAAGAGAGTGCCGCCGTCGCTTATCGCTGTAGTGGTAGGTGCTCTTATGGTAAAGCTGATTCCCGGTCTTGACGAGGGCGTTTTCACTATCGGAGAGCTTTACACTATTCCCTCCGGTCTTCCCAAGCTTACTATAGGAGCTGTAGACTTTTCCTTCGAGAAAATTTCAGCGCTTCTTCCCGACGCCTTCACCATAGCCATTCTTGCCGCCATAGAGTCGCTTCTTTCCTGCGTTGTAGCAGACAGTATGGTAAACTCCAAGCATAATTCCAATGCTGAGCTTGTGGCTCAGGGCGCAGGCAACATAGCTTCCGTTCTTTTCGGTGGTATTCCTGCCACAGGTGCTATCGCCCGTACAGCCGCCAACGCTAAAAACGGCGGCAGAACACCTATTGCAGGTATGGTGCATGCAGTAGTTCTTCTCGTGGTGCTTCTCTTCCTTATGCCCTACGCGGGACTCATTCCCATGCCCACTATTGCCGCCATTCTCTTTATGGTAGCATATAATATGAGCGAATGGAAAAAGTTCGTTCATACCGTAAAGACAGCTCCCAAAAGTGACACGGCGGTTATGGTTCTTACTTTCATTCTTACGGTGGTATTTGATCTGGTTATCGCTATCGAGGTAGGTATGATTTTAGCCGTTCTTCTCTTTATCAAGAGAATGAGCGAGGAGACAGCAGTAACCTCATGGAGATACACAGACGACCCCGAAAGTCTTGACCTTAAGAAGGTACCCGAAAAGGTAAGAGTTTACGAAATCAGCGGACCGCTTTTCTTCGGTGCGGCAGACAAGATTTTAGATATAACTCTCAAGGATTACACGGAATGTCTCGTTTTAAGAATGAGAGCGGTAAACGCCATTGACGCCACGGCGATGAATTCTTTGGAAACCCTTCGCAAAAAGTGTTCCGACAGGGGAGTACATCTCATCATTTCCCACGCTAATGCACAGCCTCTCGAAGCGATGAAAAAGGCAGGTTTTTATGAAAAGGTGGGAAAAGAGAACTTCTGCGCCCACATCGACGAGGCGCTGGAAAGGGCAGAAAAATACACCGCGTAAAGCTAAAAAAGGCAGGCAAAGAAAATTGTCTGCCTTTGAATTTTTTCTATTGACAAACGGGAAACTTTATGGTAATATATCGTAGCAACAGCAAAGAAGCTTAATAAATAAATTACTCAGTGTGCCCTTTTATGGGGCGTAGCTCAGCTGGGAGCGAGAAGCACTCAGAAACGCACCCCACAAAAAACTTAATAAATTAATTACTCAGTGTGCCCTTTTTATGGGGGCGTAGCTCAGCTGGGAGCCCAAAACACTCAGAAACGCACCCCACCAAAAACTTAATAAATAAATTACTCAGTGTGCCCTTTTATGGGGGCGTAGCTCAGCTGGGAGAGCGCTTGAATGGCATTCAAGAGGTCAAGAGTTCGATCCTCTCCGTCTCCACCAACAGCATACTGAGTAATTATTTTTTTGCCCGCTTTTATAGTGGGTGTTTTTTATGACATATTGAAAATATCTTTGCTTAGTAGTATAATGGTTAAAAGGTGGTGTTGCTATGAATATGGCAGAAAGAACTGAACGAATGAAAAAGTTTATTCTTATGAATAACATCGTTATTATAATTCAGATTGTTTTGGTTGCATTAAGTGTTATCTTTAATTATTTAATTGACGATTCCGCTGTCTTTATAACTGTATTTATACACATAGCAATATTTGTTTTATACAATGGAATTGTTGAAAGCATTGTTGAGTATGGTTATTTAAGAAAGAAGTTTGCAAAGATTTGTGATGAAACTCACTATTTACGATATTTTAAATTAAAAAAGAGAATGTACAGAGCATCCAAAAATAAAAAAGACATAGTATCGGCAAAACTAATTCTACAGTCAGTTATTAAAAGCTTTATTGCAATATTGAGTATAATATCACTCATGTTTATGATATCATTTGAATAAAGGAGAAATATGTGTGAAAGATAATGATTTCAATATGGACAATCTGATTAAATTTAAAAACCTTGCTGATAAAATTAAAAACATTTCAGGTTCCGAATTTGATGAAGATGACTTTGATATAGATTCTTTTAAAGAGAGTGGTTTTGCTGAACTGTTCGGACAGATTCTTTCCGAACAATTGTCCGAACCTTATGAACTTGCAACAGAAGAAGACTTATATGAAGAAATAGTTGATAATTTTTTTATCCTTATACAAGAACTCGGTATTGATGAATTTAATTTCTTTCGTTTTAAAAGCTATGATTATTGCCGTGAAATAATCGTTGACGGTAAAGAATATGATCTAAACGGCGAATTTTGTCATGATGACTTGGAAGCAACCGAGGCTTTATGTGCAATTGATTGTTTGATTGCAGATTTAGAAAATAATGACGAAGAGACAGTTATAAAAAATATAGAAAAAAGAATTAATATGCACAACAAATAATAGTTTTAACTCATTATACAACAAACCCGAGCAGAGACTAAAAACTCTGCCCGGGTTTCTTTTACACCACCTTATCAACACCCACCATAAACTGCTCAAAGTCAATATTAAACTCAACTTTCAGCTTATACCCTCTGCTAACCTCAACTCGTTTAATCAGGCAGTTTACAATCATTTTCTTCTTTTCAAAGCTTGCTTCATCATAAAGTTCTGCCCAAGAAATCAGTTCATCAAAGCTATCGGATAAGTTTTTAAGCACACTTTCACCGTCTGCAACATCTTTTTCAGAATCGGTAATCAAAGACAACAACCTGTTGCACTCTTTCTCAGATTCAGCAATCAATTCCGAAAGAGTATCAGCCGAAAAAGAGCTTTCACCCTTGATTGACTTAATAACTTCGGATTTCAATATAGTTAGATTCTCAAATTCTTTACTGTAATCCGCTTTCAGCATATTCAGCCTTGCTTTTCTTGTTTCAAGCTCATCAGCATAACGAAGCTTGATTACATCAGATTTTGATACACCTTTCATTTTACGGAAAACGTCACGGACAATTTCATCAATCAAATCATCAAGAATGTGCAGAGTGTAACCCGACTGACCGTCACATTCTGTCTGCTTTCTGCTTTTGCCGTAGCAGGCATATCTGATTCGCTTCGTTGTATCAACAGTTCCGTCTTTTCTTTTACGGTATCTTCCACTTGTTGTAAGATTAAGCCTTGAGCCGCAATGCCCGCAGTAAACCTTGCCGGAGATAAGGGATTTGCCCTTAGTGTTAAGGGGTACTGTGGGATTTTCTTTCTTCCTGACCGAACGCTCTCGCATTATCATTCTTGCTCTTTCAAACTGTTCAGGTGAAATTATTTGTAGTTCAGGTATAACCTCCGAACGAGCATCACCACTGCGAAGAACACCTGTATAGGTCAGGTTGCAGAGAATACCTCTGATTGTAGCCTCGTGCCACATTTTACCTGTTCTTGCTCGGTAACCGTTATTGTTCAGCCACGTTGTAATTCTGTGTGCACCGTAACCCTCTTGTGTGTACTTATCAAAGATAATCTTAACAACAATAGCTTCATTGGGATTTACTTTTAAATCGTAAAGCTCGTGCTTTCTTTTATTGAATCTACCGCTTTTTACAAGGTCGTATCCAAAGGCGGCAACGCCGCCCTTGAAATGACCTGCCTCAACTAACTGACCAAGACTTGTTTTTGTTCTGACAGATGTTTTCTCACTTTCACCGTCAGCCTGCCAAAAGCGAATATAGTTCAGGAGCTTGTCAATGTGATTATCAAATCTCTGTTCACCCTCTTGGGTACTCCAAACTTCAATTCCGTTTTTAACAAACCACTCAACAACGAAAGGTGTTTCGTCTGCAATTCTGCCTATACGGTCAAACATAAACACAAGCAGAATATCAAACTTTTTCTTTCGTGCAAGGTCCTTTATGATTTGGATTTTATCACGGTTTTCAGCTCGCACCTTATGACCTGAAACACCGTCCTCCTGCTCTTCATAAACAATCTCCCAACCCATTTCACTTGCAAATTTGTGACAAGCCTTTCTCTGCATCGGGATATCTGCTTCATTGTTGCTGTCATAATCAACCTGCTTGCCCGTTGAAACTCGGTACAGACAGCACACTCGTTTTGACATTAAACCGCCTCCTTGATATTTTTCTTTAGTTTAATATCAGGGGTATCACTTTGTCGAATGTGCGAATCACCCAATAATATTTCACGAAGACGAGGGAGAATGTCATTATTAGGCTTTTCGGCAAAGGTAGCGACAACCTCGTGACCTTTAACCTTGAAGGAATATTCTCCTCTGATATCTTCATCAAGATAACGGATATATGCTTTGAGAACGCCGATATACCTCAATATTCATCACCTCGCATCTCTATTTCGCTGTCGCTGAAGATACCTGTAATAATGCTCACAGGCTTTCAGCACAAAATCTTCAAAATCTTTATCCTTAACCTTGGGTGCAATCTTCTGCAACTTTTCAATTGGCACTTTATACATGGCCTTCTGATTAGGCTTTTCTGCTGTGAGAGTATTCTCAATACTTTCAACTGTAAGCGTACCTGCATTAAAATCCTTGTGCATGTGCCAAGCCTGAGAATATGACGGAGTACATTCATTTTCCTCAATAACACGAAGTAAATCATACTGCATTTGGTCATCAAGGAAAGAAAGTTCAACACCGACGGAGAAAGCGATTTTGTCTTCATCCATCATTTCAAGCAGTTCGGGAATGAGATAAGTCAGACGGATATATCTGTAAACTTTGTCTCGACTTTCACCTGTTATATTGCCGATTTCAGCTGCAGAGTCGAACTTTGTCGCAACTTGCGACGAAGTTAAATCTGTTCTTTCTCCTTGTCTTTTGATTGCTTCAAGCTTCAACTTGTAAGCAAATGCCTTCTCTGACGGGAGAATATGCTCTCTATGCAGATTACTGTCAACAAGCATAATAGCCGCTTCATCTCTGCTCACGGCACAAATTAAAGCAGGTACTGTTTCCAGCCCTGCTTTCACTGATGCTCTCAGTCTTCTGTGACCTGAGATAAGTTCATATTCATCGTCTGTATTTTCTAAAGGTCTCACAACAATGGGTGAAATAACACCTTTCTGCTGAATACTCTCTATGAGATTATTCATTTCATCATTATCTAAAACCTTATACGGATGTCCCTCAAAGGGATGAATTTTTGATACTGGGATATTTACCGGTGCTTTTAATTTTTTATTAGCCATGTCAACGGCTCCTTTCTAATTTTCGAATTTTATTAATTTCTGCCTGATGCTCTTTCTGCAAGAGCTCATACAGATGTGGAGATTTATCAAGAATATCTTCCGCCTGTTTGAGTTTCTTTCTCAAAGGCGTGATTTCTTGTGTTATCTCCTTACGCATAGCTTTGTATCTCTCCTTATCTTCGGGAATGGTTGCTCTGCGTTTTTTGTTGTCTGCCTTTCTTCGCTTTTCTTCAAGCTCGGCAATTTTCAACTGTGTTTCTTCAATGGTGACTGTTAAATCATCAGTAGTCTGAATCTGATTGTCGGTTAAGAAATGATAATCAGCCACATATTGTTTAATGTCCTTTGCGGCATGCCTCATTTCAGGTGAGATAAGCATTGCATCTGCAACCTCTTTCAGTAGTTGGAAAACTAAGATTATTAAAAGAAACATTGTGTTCACATAAATAACCTCAGGTCTTTTGCCGTGCTCAATACTGAACTCTAATTTCTTTCTGACTGATTCAAGAGGAAAGTATCTGCGCCTTGCATAGAAGAAGGTGTTCCAATCAGCAAGGTGATGTCCGCTGTAATAGGTTTCGTTGAATCTCTTTTCAATGCCTTCGACTGTATAACCAAGGCCTTCAACTCTTACACCTATTTCCCAAGCCTTTGCCTTGATAGTGAATCGTCTGTAATCTACCTCATATCCCATAGTGAAAAGAACTCTTCTGAAGTCATCCCAATTTGTAGCTACGGTAAGACATATTTCAATATCTTCTCTGAGCATATCTCTGTGAGTTTGCTTACCTTGCTTATGAAGCCAATAGGCTGCTTTTTCACCACCGTAAAAGGGAGCATTTTCAAGAACGGATTTGCCTCGTTCTTTGCAGATGGCGTCAGAAATCTCACGAAGCTTGTAGTGGTCTGAAATATGGTTTTCAAACTTTCTCCCTGTTCTGAAAGAAACAGAATTTACAACAAAATGATTGTGCAGGTGGTGATGCTTATCAAGGTGAGTTGTGACAACAATCTCGTATTCATTACCCCACATTTGTTTAGCTGTTTCTACACCAATACTGTGACATTCTTCGGGTGTTACTTCATTTTCTTTGAAGCTCTGAAAGCCGTGATAAGCCACATTACCGCCAAGCTTACCGTAATGAAGCTTAGTTGTCATCATATGCTCATAGGCTCGTTGTACGGGACAGTTGATTGCGGACACATAAAGCTTCTCATCGGTTTTCTTCTCGTTCTCGGCATATTGCAAAGTTTGGTACAAATCTTCATCGAGATACTTTTTATCAATGGTTTTATCAGGATTTTCAGCATACTGAATAACCTCTTTAAGTCGGCTCTTTACGGGCCAGAATCCGGTGGTAGCAATAGGTCATTCACCTCCTTTTTAGGCGAAAGTATTTCGTTATGAATTTCATCAATTAGATTGAGAAGCCTTGCCTCAGTTTCGGGTGTCATATCCTTATTGCAGATTTCACAGAGCTTTCCGTATAAATTAAAAAAGGCATCAGGCAACACCGTTCTCGGTGTAAATCCCAATGCTTTCTTTGTTATATATTCACTTGTTGATAATCCGCATTTAGAAGCATATTTCTCAATCTTCTTTTTGTTTTCAGGTGTTACCCTGATTTCAAGCCTTTGTGTTTTGGCTTTTGGTGTAGTATTCATATCACCATTCCTTTCATCAGATTTTAGGGATTAAGGGACCCTAAAGAATTTGGAACTTGCCGTACAAGTTCCCTGCTAGCTACGGTGTAGGACAGATATCCATAGGATAGTTAAGTGCTTCGTCTGTCTTCCTTCACCGCAGATAAGGGCGCCCTTAAAATATATCCTTTTGATTTAATATCAATGAGCCAAAGTGGCTCATAAAATTTTGATCTTTTACTATTTTGAGCCAAAAAGCTGTACTTTTGGCTC
>JAFXDE010000046.1 GCA_017516315.1 Clostridia bacterium
TCATTATATCCTAATTTGTGTTCTCGCATATCCATTATAACAGATATTTTGAATTCTGCACTATATCTTTTTTGCTTTTGTCCTTTTTTTGACATGAAAATATGCACCTCCAAAAGTGTCTAACTTTTGGGGTGCATATCACTTTCGGCTACTGCTGTAACTTTTTTAAAAGCCTATCAGACCTAAAAGTCCGTAGGAAAGAATGGAAATAATTACACCTGCAATAAATACACCTGCAGCTATAACAGGAAGAGAATGCTTTATTCTGATATCAAGCAAATCAGCAATCAGAGCTCCTGTCCACGCTCCGGTACCGGGAAGCGGAATACCTACGAACAAAAGTAATCCCAGAAGACGGTATTTTTTTACATTGTCTGCCTTTCTTAAGGAGCGCGCTTCAAGCTTTGTAATAATTTCCTCTACCTTCGGTATTCTTTTCATAAGATTAAAAATTTTTCTGATAAAAAGCAAAATAAAAGGAATCGGCAACATATTTCCTATATAGCATATTGCGAAAGCTTTTAGGAAATCTACATTCATAAGCTTTGCTGCGATAAGTCCTCCTCTGAGCTCAAGGATAGGTAGCATAGAAACAATAAAAGATACTATTTCGGGAGAAAACTTGTCACCTAATGTGTTTACGAGATATTCAGCGATAGCTTCTGACATTTTTTATACTCCTTGAATCGAGTTTTCGTTGATAAAGTGCTCAGCTTCAGTGAGAATATACTTATCATTCTCATAATTTAGCACCTTCAGAGCTTTTTCATAGGTAAACCATCCGCATTCTTCGATTTCCTCTTCCTGAAGCTTATAATCAGACTGATTGGTTCTGGCAAGGAAAATTGATACAGATTTTTCTATTTTGCCCTGGATACTGTACTCTGAGCTTTTAACAAAACCGGAAATAATCTCAATATTAATACCCGTCTCCTCAAGAACTTCCCTTATAGCGGTTTCTTCCTTGGTTTCACCGGGCTCGATATGACCCTTTGGGAATCCCCAGTGGGCGCTTCTTCTGTTGCGGATAAGAAGATACTTTCTCTCACCGTTTTCTTCTCTGAAAATTACGGCACCGCATGAGCTTTCGTATAAACATTCGATGTTATATCCGATGTTTCCTTCAGCAAAACGGATAGCTTCCTTTATGTCGTTAACGATATAGCGGGTGCTTTTAGGAGCAACCACCCATACTACACCTTTTCCGCCGTGACGCCTGACAACAGCAATAACGCGACCGTCAAAATTTCGTACAGGATGGTTAATACCCATAATATACGCAAACTGAACAGTATTTTTACGCGCCTTGCAGCCTTCCATAATTCCGTAATTAAGCTGATACTTAAAGCCGAAACGCTTGTTATAGGAATACATCGGAGACGTAACTCTTACCTTGACAAATTTGCCTAACATAACTGTCTCCTCTTCACAAAATGCAACATAATAACACAGGTTAACCCTTTATGTCGCACAGAATATATGAAGTTATTATACACACTTTAACATAATTTTTCAATAGAATTTACTTAAAAAACAGCAATGACAGCAAAAAAATATTAATTATATTGTCAAAGAGATTTTAAAGTGATATAATATACTAAATATATAATGAAAGAGAAAAACTATGAATACTCTATATATAACCGATCTTGACGGAACCTTTCTAAACAGTAAAGCTGAGCTTTCTGACGATACAAAGAGAATAATTTCCGAAGCTATAAGTGCCGGCAGTACTTTTACGGTTGCTACTGCCCGAACCTTCGCTACAGTCAGAAAAATGTTCGAAGGAATCGCCTTAAGGCTTCCTGTAGTATTGATGAACGGTGTTATGATTTACGATATTACCTCTGAAAGAGCCGTCACCTGTCACAGCATAGGCAGAGAAAGCACACGAAAAGTCTTTGAGGCATATAAAAAGCACGGTATTTTCCCTCTTATTTACCGATACAAAAAAACTTTTCTCGAAATAGAGTATTACGATAAAAATAATCCCTATCAGATGAAGTATATCGGAAACAGGCACGAAGCTGAGGGTAAAAAATTCATTTACTCCCCTACTTTTGACTATGAAGGAAAAGAAGAGGTAATTTACATCGTTACTCTTGACCGATACGAAAAGCTTTTGCCGCTTTATAATGACATTAAAGAAATAAATGATGTTTCCTGTGTCTTTTACAGAGATAATTACACCGACTGTTATTTCCTCGAGATATTCGCAAAGGATGTTTCCAAGGCATCGTCTATGCTCGAGGTAAAAAATATGGTCGGTGCAGAAAAGGTAGTTTCCTTCGGCGACAACCTTAACGATATCGAAATGTTCAAGGCGTCGGATGAGGCTTACGCTGTGTCGAATGCCTGCGAAGAGCTTAAAGAAATCGCTACGGGTGTTATCGGTTCTAATGATGAGGATTCCGTGGCAAGATACATTCTTACACACTTTACGGAGAATAAACAATGAGCAGACTTTATGATGAATATGTAAAAACCTACAAACTATCGCCCGAAAACTCTGACGGCTTTCATTCAGTTGTCGGTGACCTTCTTGAAACAGAAGAGGTTAATTCGATGAAGGAATTTGAACAGCATCTCGAAATAGACAGGCTTCAGCACGTTCTGGGTGTAGCTTATCTGAGTTATAAGATATGTAAAAGGCTTGGTTGGGACTACAGCTCTGCAGCAAGAGCAGGAATTATGCATGATCTGGTTTACTATGATTGGCGTGACGGTGAAACGGGAGGATGGCACAGATTACACGGATACAAGCATCCGAGACTTGCATCTATGAATGCCAGGGAATTATGCTCTGATCTGAATGAAACGGAATATGATGCCATTATCAGCCACATGTGGCCACTCACTCTTCGTCTGCCAAAGCATAAAGTCGGTTATGTAATAATATTTGCCGATAAATACTGTGCTACGAGAGAGCTGATGTACTCACTTAATAAAAAATATAAAAAAAGATTTTTGTCTGATGTCGAAGGGATATAACCATGGATACGCTTGTTAAATATATTTTGCTGTTTTTCTTTTACAGCGCTGCCGGATGGTGTCTCGAAACAACCTATTGCTCTATAGGCGAAAAGAGATTTGTTAACAGAGGCTTTCTGACCGGACCTATGTGTCCCATTTACGGTACTGCTGCACTTGTACTTATAATTGTTATTTATAATCCGTTCAGAGATAATCCTCTTGCAGTTTTTCTTTTAGGTATAATTCTCTGTGATATAGTAGAATATGCTACTAGCTTTATTATGGAAAAGCTTTTCAGTGCAAGATGGTGGGATTATACCTATGAATTTATGAATATCAAAGGTCGAATCTGCCTTAAGCATACTCTTTATTGGGGCGTTATCTCTATCGTTTTCGTTAAGACTATACACCCTGCCGTAGAAAATCTTTACAGCAAGCTTGAGGGCTCTTATCTAAACATTATTCTTGTCGCTGTTCTTTCAGTTTTTGTTCTTGACCTTATTAATGCTGTAAGAAAAGCGCTCGACATCCGTAAGCTTGAAAGAAAAATCAATAACCTTATCGGTGTGCTTTCAGAAGAGCTTTCTATTATAAAATCTACAGTTGAAGACAAATATACTCTTATCCAAAGGGTCGTAGTCAAGCAGACAGACAAGCTTACACAGCTGAAATATCAGCTGGATGATTTGGCGGAAGATGTGGAGAAGTTTCTTCTTTTCGAAAAGAAGTCCAAGGATAAAGAAAAAAGCCTTTCAAACAGACTGTTTTATAACAATCCGACCTTTGAAAGACTTACGAAAAATAAGCTTATTAAGCTAAAGGATATTATTGATGAGATTAAATCAAATATCTCTGAGGGCGAAGAAAGGCTTTAAGGAGAACTTATATATGAAAAACAACGAAAAAAAAGATGTAAGGGTAACGAGAACATACAGTCAGCTCATTAACGGACTTATTGTTCTTCTTAATGAAAAATGCTTCGATGACATATCGGTTTCTGAGATATGTGAAGCCTCAGGCGTACACAGAGCTACCTTTTATAAGCATTTTAATGACAAATTTGAATTTTTGAATTTCTGCTTTAATTCAATGCTTAAAACTATCACTTTTGATTATCTTAAATTAGGCTCTTCCCCCGAGATAATTAAAAGCAATATTATGCACTTTGTGGCCTGCATACTCGAGTTTATCGATGATAACAGACCTTTATTCACCTCAGCCTGCATAGAAAAGCCGTCTGCTGTTTTTCTGTCATCCTTTGATAATGCGATAAATAATTTCTGCACCGATAAGCTTAATGCAGTGCTTACTGCTCCCATGCACAGAATTGAAATTTCCTCTGTTTTCTATTCAGGAGCCTTTGTCGGAGTAGTAAAATGGTATATACAGACAAGCAACCCGAATATGTATGATGATATAATGGATTTTATCGAGCACAGAGTAGATGAGCTTTGCAGCTTCTACGAAAATAATCTCTACAGCTACAATTAAGGCTTTTCATCATAGTCATCGAGAAAATTGTATTTAGTGTCTCCTTTACGGTAGCCAATTACGGTTTCAAGGTTGACATTATGAACGCTTCTGAAAATATTCATTTCTATGTTGGAGTTGATTTTTCTGAATGAGGAAATCAGCTCCTTCATTTCTTTTCTCTTAGAAAGTAACTCTTTATCTGACTGCTGATTATCTGACGCATCGGTAAATTTACAGGCGCACTGTAAAAATGTAAGGTCATTATATCTGACCCACGCCTTAATATCCGACTCTCTTACCATATATAAGGGTCTTATCAGCTCCATGCCTTGGAAATTAGTGCTGTGAAGCTTAGGCATCATGGTTTTAATCTCTGCGCCGTAAATCATACTGAGCAGGATGGTTTCAATAACATCATCAAAATGATGGCCGAGTGCTATTTTGTTGCATCCTAAAAGCTGTGCATTTTTATAAAGATGTCCCCTTCTCATTCTGGCGCAAAGATAGCAGGGATTATCTTCTACATCCACTACATATCCGAAAATATTTGCATCAAAAATTTCTATAGGAACATTCAGCATTTCAGCATTTTTTATTATCTGCTGACGGTTTTCTTCCGAATAACCCGGGTCAAGAACGAGATATTTAGCTTCAAAGGGAAAGTCGCTGTGCTTTTGAAGATGCTGAATACATTTGGCCAGAAGCATAGAATCCTTGCCACCTGAAATACAGACAGCTATTCTGTCTCCGGGCTTTATCATCTCATATTCATTTATGCCTGCAATAAAGCGCTTCCATATTTCTTTGCGGTATTTTTTTATTATACTTCTTTCGACTTCTAAATACTTTTCCATATTAAAAACCCTTATGAAAAAAACAGGCGGTCGGGCGGCACTTCATAAGGAAGTTAAGGTTATTATTGACTATATTCCGCTTTAGCATTGTGAAAAGCCAAAAAATATCTCAACAAAAACTGCCTTGCACCTTAAAATAAAGCGAGCATTTTTAACGCAGTTATTCGCAAAAATCGCGAATTTCAAGGCTTAAATTCCTTATGAAGTGTCGCCATTAAACCACCTGTTTTTATTGTGTTTTAACTTTCTTTTATATTAAATATGATTTTCAGAATACTCTTTAACATTTTCGGACTTTTTACCACAACAACCTTCATACGCTTAACCTCCAAACATAAATACCAGTCACTTAAAGGAACAGGTGATTCCTAAAACGATAAGCATAAAAGCAAGGATGAAAAGCATAACCTTTACAGGAATACACAAGGCAAGCAGTATTCCTGCACCGAAGGCTGTGAAAACAAGTCCCTTGGAACATGGACGGTATTTTGCCATGCCATCATCCCCTTCCGAATTAATAAGCAATCTATTAGCATTATACGGAAGAAGAGAAAAAATGTGATAATATTATAAATTCCACTTTTTGAGATTTTTCTGCTCATTATAAAAAGTAACATAGCTTTCGTATCTGTTTTTACTGATTATTCCCTCCTCGACGAGAGAGCAGATTTTACAGCCCTTTTCCCCGAGGTGAGCACAACCGGTAAACTTACATTCGCCTATATGCTCCGAGAATTCCTTGAAGTAGTATTCAAGCTCATCGGAAAAAATCACATTATCATTAGAAAAATCTATGCTGGAAAAGCCGGCAGTATCAATAACAGAGCCGTCGCCTATATGAAAGATTTCCGTCTGACGGGTAGTGTGTCTGCCTCGTCCGAGCTTATCGCTTATCTCTCCCGTTTCAAGGCTTAAATCGCCGCTGAGAGCGTTTATGAGCGTAGACTTACCTACACCCGAATTTCCTGTAAAAGCTGTTAAATTGCCCTTTAATTCGCTTTTAATAGCCTCGAGCATAGACGAATCGTTAACATCCGAATAAAGATAGACTTTATAGCCTGTAGATTTGTAGGTTTCGTAAAGCTCTTTATAATCTGCAAGGTCGGTTTTTGTAATTACTATAACGGGTTCTATGTTGTTTTTCTCTGCAAGCACTGTCATTTTGTCTATAACAGGGAAATTAGGCATAGGCTTCGCCGCCGAAATAACAATCATAAGCTTATCTATATTTGCTACGGGAGGTCTTATAAGCTTATTTTTTCTTTCGTGAATTATGTCTATGGTATTCTCTTTATCCTCTCTTACGGTTATGGTGACATAATCACCTGTAAGCGGAGAGATTTTTTCTTTTCTGAATTTACCCTTTGCTTTACATTCGAAAATGCCGTTGGTGGTTTCTACATAATAGAAACCACCAATACCTTTAATTATCTGTCCGTCTAACTGCATTACTGTTCACCGTTTACAGCTTCAGCCTGTGTTGTGTCCTGAACTGCGGCGGCAGTAGTGGAAGGCTGTGTAGTTGTGGGTTGTGTAGTAGTAGGTGCAGTAGTAGAAGGCTGTGTCGTAGTAGGAGCTGTAGTAGAGGGCTGTGTAGTTGTGGGAACAGTGGTAGATGAGGTAGGCTGTGTGGTAGAAGGCTTTGTAGTCTTCGGCTTGGTAGTCTTAGGCTTTGTTGTCTTCTTTTCCCTCGTCGTCTTTTCTGTAGTTTCTTCCTCTGTAGTTTCGTCAGTAGTCTCGGGAATTTTACCTGTACTTACATAAACAGCTACTCTCGTTCCCGGAAGCACCATTTCACCGATGTATTCATGGCCGATAATTTTACCTGCAGGCTCAGCACTGCCTCTGTATTCGGTTCTCGTAGTATCGAGAGTGAGTCCGACCTCGTTAAGGGCAGCTCTTGCCTGAGCAATAGTCATACCGACAAGATTCGGAACACCTACGGGCTCAACCTCTTCACTTGTTGCGACATAAATAGTTATCGTAGAGCCAACTGCAACCATCTCACCCTTTGCGGGATAGGTTTTGATAACCGTACCGATTTCTACATCTTCATTTCTTTCCTTGACTACGGTAGGCTCGAGTCCCTTGCCGCGGATAACGGCGTCTGCAGATGTATATTCATAACCGTAAACATCAGGAACCTCAACCTTTGAAGAGGAATCAGAAATATAAATAATAATCTTAGAGTTTTTGTTTACCTTGCCTGTTGCAGGGTCCTGTCTGAGGATTGTGCCTGCCTCTGCATCGCTCTCTTCATCAATTACAGGCTCAAAGGAGAAGTCCGAATATGCAGGCTGATTCATTACCTGACTGTAGAAATTCAGTCCGACAAGATTCGGTACATTGACTTTGTTAGAGCCGGGCAGGAACATAGAAATCAAAACGACAGCAAAGATGATCAATGCACCGAGAACACCGCAAAGCACGGCAATTGTTTTCTTTTTAGCGCGGTCATCTTCATCGATTTCGTCCTCATCATCTGCGATCGCATCGTCAATAACCGTCTCGGCACGGGTGATAACGGGAGAAGCAACCTTAATATCCTCGTCAGTTTCCGTAAGCTGACCGGGCTGAGTGCCGGTAAAATAGGAATAGTCGAATTTTATGTTCGGATTTCTTTTATATTCTTCTATATCTCTTAAAATCTCGGAGGCAGACTGATATCTGTCGCTCTGATTCTTCTGCATAGCTCTGATAATAATCTGCTCGAGACCTACAGGGATATCCGGATTGATTTCGCGTGGCTTTACCGGGTCGTTCTGAAGCTGCATAAGAGCGACAGAAACAGCGTTATCGGATTGGAAAGGAAGAGTTCCGGTGAGCATTTCGTAAAGCATTACACCGACGGAATAAAGGTCTGTTTTGGCGTCGGTATGGCTTCCTTTGGCCTGCTCGGGACTGATATAATGAACAGAGCCGATAGCACCGTCCGTCATGGTACGGGTTTCACTTCTGCTGAAACGGGCGATACCGAAGTCCGTTACCTTAATTGTACCGTCAGAAATAAGCATAATGTTCTGAGGCTTTATGTCTCTGTGTACGATTCCTTTATCGTGCGCATGCTGTAAAGCGCGAAGAATCTGAGTAACATAATAAATTGCTTCGCGGGGATTGATTCTTCCCTGCTGCTCAATGTATTCCTTAAGAGAAATGCCTTCGACATACTCCATTACGATATACTGTATCATATTTCCGTAGCTGACATCGAAAACCTTAACGATGTTTGGGTGCGAAAGAACGGCAATTGCCTTTGATTCATTCTTGAAGCGTCTTCTGAAATCCTCATTGGCAAGGAACTCATCCTTAAGAATTTTTACGGCTACTATTCTGTGGTCGATATTGTCAAAGGCCTTATACACCACAGCCATTCCGCCGACACCGATTATTTCGATAATTTCGTATCTTCCGTCAATTCGCTTTCCTACATAATTTTCCATTTCTCTTCACCTTACCCTTTCATAACAACAACCGTTATATTATCACTGCCGCCATTATTATTGGCTTCTGAAATATATTTTTCCGCCAGATTATCAAAATCTGTGTTCAGGTATATTTCAAGTAATTTACTGTCACTCACCATTCCGCTTAGACCATCGGTACAGAGCAGCAAAGCATCGCCGTCGTTAAGATAAATATAGTCGAATTCAATATCTATTTCCTCATCGACGCCCATAGCACGGGTTATGATATTTTTTATCGGATTGTTTTCATATTCTTCCTTGGTAATCTGCCCTTTATCGAGCATTTCCTGGACTAAGGAGTGGTCCTTAGTTATCTGTTCGATAGATTTGTCGCGGATTATGTACGCTCTGCTATCGCCTACATGGGCGATGCAGACCTCGTTATTTTTAACAAGAGCAGCGACGATGGTAGTGCCCATTCCTTTCAGAGAGTTATCGAACACGCCACGGTCGAATACATCTACATTTGCAGTAGTAATGGATGAAAGAAGAAGATTTTCAAGCGATGAAACAGACATTGACGGATTGTAGCATTTTTTGATTTTTTCGCTGACCATTTCAATAGCAGCCGTGCTAGCGATTTTACCTCCGTGTACGCCTCCCATACCGTCACATACTATAGCCCAGGAAGTACCGTCGGGAAGTACACCGTAATCGAAAGCGTCCTCGTTTCTGCTTCTGACGGCTCCTATATCTGTTTTGCCGGTAATAAGCATAATCTGTCTCCTTTCCGAATTATTTTTCGCCTCTGCGAAGCTGTCCGCAGGAAGCATTTATATCACTGCCGAGAGTTCTTCTGACAGTAGCATTTATGCCGTTTTTTTCTAAAATTTTAATAAATCTTTCTATTCTGTCGCGATTACTCTTTCTGTAATCTCTTTCCTTAACTGAGTTTACGGGAATAAGATTTACATGACAGAGCATACCTTTGAGCCGACGCGCAAGCTCCATGGCACAGCCATCACTGTCATTGACTCCGCTTATCATTGCGTATTCAAAGGAAATCCGTCGGTTAGTAGCCTTTATGTATTCTTTACACGCTGACAGAAGTGTATCTATATTCCATTTATTGTTGACAGGCATTGTACGGCTTCGTATTTCATCATTGGGTGCGTGAAGGGAAATCGAAAGGGTAAGCTGTAATTTTTCATCCATAAGCTTTTTAATTCCCGTTACCACGCCGCAGGTTGAAAGTGAGATATTCCGCATACCGATATTTTGTCCGTTTTCATCAGAAATCATTTTTAAAAAGCGGATGACATTATCGAAATTATCGAGAGGCTCACCGACTCCCATCATAACTATATGTGAAATTCTAACGGATAAATCCTTCTGCGCCACATAAATCTGAGACAGTATTTCCGACGGGGTAAGATTTCTGATAAAGCCTGCTATACCCGAAGCGCAGAAATTACATCCCATTCTGCATCCTACCTGGCTGGAAACGCAGATAGTGTAGCCGTATTTATATTTCATAACCACGGATTCAATTAATTCGCCGTCATTAAGTCTGAATAAATACTTAACTGTATCATCATACACTGAAACTAATTTTTTTTCAATAGTACAGCTGTAAATGTCATAATTATTTTCTAATTTACTGCGTAAATCTTTAGAAATGTTTGTCATTTCATCAAATGACTCTACAGTATGCTTATGTAACCAGGAATAAATCTGACCTGCCTTGAAGCTTTTTTCGCCCATCAAGGTCAGCTCGGCTTTAAGCTCATCGAGAGTCAATGATTTAATATCTTTTTTCACTTAATCACTCTTTCTTTCGAAACATGCAATAAAGAATCCGTCACTTGAATTAATGTGTGGCATAAGTGTTATAAAGGGGTCAGACGAAATTTCAGGCAAAGGATTTACTGCTGAAAAATCGGAATTAACGCTGAGAAATCTATTGCAAACCCCTTCATTTTCCTCCTTTGATAAAGCGCAGGTGGAATAAATCAGTCTGCCGCCTTCTTTGACATATTGAGCGCCGTTGACTAAGATGCTGTACTGGATTTCGGGTAAATCCTCCAGTGCCTCCTTAGCTTTATATTTGATTTCCGGCTTTCTTCTTATTATGCCCGTTCCCGAGCAAGGCACATCACATAAAACTCTGTCTGCCTTTCCGAGATCATTTCTGAAAATAAGTGCATCAGAGACGGAACCCTTAATTATGTCAAGACCGAGTCTTTCGGCTCCTTTTTTTATAAGGTCTACTCTTGCCTCATATTTATCAAAACAAAGAACAGTACCTTTATTTTTCATATATTCAGCAGCTGTGTAGGCTTTTCCGCCGGGAGCTGAGCATAAATCGAACACAGTCTCCCTTTCCTTAGCGTCAAGAGCCTTTATACATAGCTGTGATGCAAGGTCCTGTACATGAAAAAGACCGTTTTTGTATCCTTCGGTTTTTTCGATATCTTTTCCGTTTAATGAAATCCTCAAGGCATGGGCGAGATAAGTTTTTTCACAATCAATCCCCTCGGCTTTAAGCCTTTCAATAAGCTCATCGTCAGAAATTTTTAAAGTGTTAACACGGATGAAGGTTTCCGGAGAGCCCGTACCTGCAGAAAGGACACCTTCGGCATTTTCGTAGCCGTATTCCTTTATCCATTTTTCGCATAACCATTTTTCGCAGGAATATTTCACCGAAAGATAATAAGCAGTCCCTTCTTTTTCGGGTAGAACCAAACCGTTTTTATCTGTCTTTCTCAGAACCGCATTGATTAATCCTGCAGCATAGGAGCAATATTTCTTCGCCAGCTTCACGCTTTCATTCACGGCTGCGGAGGAAGGAATTTTATCCATAAAAAGTATCTGATATGCACCGAGCCTTAAGATTGTAACCGCCTCGGGCTTCAGCTTGCTGATAGGCTTTTGTAAATATAAAGACAGATTATAATCAAGAGTAATTTTTCGCTCGATAACACCGTAGAACAAGGCTGAGACAAAGGATTTATCTCTTATATCCATTTCGTATTTATTTAAAAAGCTGTCTAAGGTAAGATTAGAAAAAGCTGAATCTCTCTCGAGCTTTGAAAGAGCCTCGAAAGCGACCTTTCTTGCGTTAATCATTTATTATTCCTCGTTTATCTTCTTCTGTTAGTGCGGAGAATAAGTCTTATTAGAGACATAAGTGAAACAAGCAAGGATGCCACATAGGTCATAGCGGCAGCAGAGAGAACCTTTTTTGCGCCGACCCTTTCATCACCTTGAAGCATACCTGTTTCATCGATAACCTTAAGAGCTCTCGAGCTTGCATTGAATTCAATGGGTAAGGTTACTAACTGAAAGAGTACCACAGCAGCGAATAAAATAATACCTATGTCAATAAGAATACCGAAGCCGAGAAAATAGCCCATTATCGCTATAAGAACACCTGCTGATGAGCCGAAATTAGCTACGGGTAAAATAAGGTTTCTCACCTTGATAGGCAGATAACTCTCAGCGTGCTGTGCAGCGTGACCTGCTTCATGGCATGCAATACCAATAGCTGCTATGGATGCACCGGAATAAACCTCCGGAGAAAGTCGTATAATGTTTACGCGCGGATCATAATGGTCGCTCAGCTTACCGTGGCCACACTCTATTTTTACATCACGTATACCGTAATGCGAAAGAACATTATGTGCAGCCTGAGCGCCTGTTATGCGCCTGCTGTTACCGATACGCGCAAATTTGCCGTATGTGCTTTTAACCTTAGCCTGGGCTATCAGTGAAAGAATTACGGCAGGAAGAACAAGAATAAAATAATAATAATCGTACCAAAGCATTAAATCACATCCTTTGAATTCTTTCAGCCTAATACAGTACCCTTTTCGATGGAATAGCCGTTAAGGAAAACAGGTACATCCATCCTCTTTTTTCCTTCAAGCTGTACTGTTTTAAGCTCTACTGTATTGTTATCTCCACAGCTAATAATAAGCTTACCGTTGCTTTCGATAACTTCACCGGGATTATTATTCCCCTTTTTATCGCATAAAACAGAGGAATGAATTTTTAAAGTTTTACCATTTAACTTAGTTGAAGCTCCGGGCCAGGAATAAAGGCCGCGGATTTTATTATGAATATTAAACGCGGTATCAGTCCAGTCGATATTACTCATATCCTTCGTGAGAAGACCTACATGGGAAGCCTTAGATTCATCCTGCTTTACAGGCTTAAGCTCTCCTTTTTCGATAAGAGCGATAGTTTCCATAAGAACCTCAGCACCTAACGGTGCCAAAACCTCATACATATATTCGGTAGTATCGTTTATACCGATCTCACATTCCTTTACAGCCAGGATATCACCTGTATCTATACCGGAATCCATCTGCTGGACGGTTACTCCGGTAGTTTTGTCACCGTTGAGAACTGCATAATGAATAGGTGAAGCTCCGCGGTATTTGGGTAATACGGAGGCATGTACATTAATACATCCGTATTTAGGATAGGAGAGAAAATCGTCAGGTAAAATTTTACCGTATGCAACCACGACAACAAAATCGGGTTTAATTTTTTCGAGAAGCTCCACACCCTTGCCGTTTCTTAAGGAAAGAGGCTGATAAACATCGAGACCGTGCTCGAGTGCTTCTACCTTTACATCGGGAGGAGTAAGCTCCTGCTTTCTGCCTACAGGCTTATCAGGCTGACAGAAAACACCGACGATTTCGTGCTCTGAGGCTACAAGAGCCTTAAGACAGTCAACGGAAAAATCGGGTGTACCCATAAAAGCTATACGCATATTATCAGTCCTTTCAGTCTTTTTCTCTCATTCTTTTAATCTCTTCTGCAGAAAGCTCTCTTTCCTGCTTATCTGTATATAAAATACCGTCAAGATGATCTATCTCATGGCAGAAGCATCTGGCCTTAAGTCCCTCGCCCTCGTAAAAACGCCATACACCCTTTCTGTTCTGAGCTCTTATTTTGCAGTATTCGGGTCTTTTTACCATACCATTCTGGCCCGGAACCGAAAGACAACCTTCGATATCCTCGTATTCACCTGAGGTTTCAACAATTTCGGGGTTGATAAGCTCGAGAAAGCCGTCGCCGACATCGACGACAACCACTCTTCTGAGTATGCCTACCTGTACTGCGGCAAGACCCACGCCTTCAGCCTTGTACATAGTGTCCTTCATATCGTCAAGAAGCTCCCACAGCCTTTCGTTGAAGCGCTCAACGGGTCTGCTCGTTTTTCTGAGAACGGGATCTCCTACTGTTACTATTTTCCTTATTGCCATTTTATTTACCTCACTTAATAGAGATTTTCGGGATTAATATCAACCGATATTGTAACAGAGTTAAATTTTGAATTCTTACCGAATTTTACCATAAGTTCCTTAATTAAACTTCTGAATTCAGCGTTATTTTTGCATTTAATTATCAATCTGTATCTGTATTTATTGCTTATCTTTGAAATTCTCGGCGGTATAGGTCCGAGAACTATTATTTTAATGTTAGTATACCTTTCTGCTGTAAGTGCCTTAAGCTCCTCAAGAAAAGCCTTAGAGCAATTCAGAGCCTTTACCTCGTCTGAGCTTACAAACATAACCGAGCATATATCGCAGTACGGCGGATAAACCATAGCCTTTCTTATGCCGATTTCTGTATCAAAAAACTCGGGATAATTCTGCTTCTGTGACAGTCTGATTATATGATTCTGCGGAACTGAGGTCTGAATGAGAGCCGTACCTTTATTTTTTCCTCTTCCCGATCTGCCGACTACCTGAGTAAGAAGATCGAAGGTTCTTTCCTGACTGCGGAAATCATCATTATTAAGCTGCTGATCGGCATTGATTACGCCCACAAGAGTTACATTTTCAAAATTAAGTCCCTTTGCCACCATCTGAGTTCCGAGCATAATGTCGTATTTGCCGTCAGCGAAATCGATAAGACCCTGCTCGAAGCTGTTTCTTGTCCCGGCGGAGTCGGTATCCATACGAAGAACTCTTGCCTCGGGTAAAAGAACCGAAATTTCTTCCTCTATGCGCTGTGTACCGTAGCCTGCATATCTGACACCCTCTTTACCGCACTCGGGACAAACCCTCGTAAACGGCATCGAAAAGCCGCAATAATGGCACATCAAACGGCCGTTGGCACTGTGATAAGTCATCGAGATACTGCAGGACGGACAGGTTACTACATTTGAGCAGCTGTCACAGGCAGCAAAAGTGTTATACCCTCTTCTGTTAATAAGAAGAATGGTCTGCTTATTATCTTTTAGGTTATTTTCCATAAGCTCCAGAAGTCTAGAGCTTATACTGTATCTGTTACCCTTTTGTCTTTCGTTTTTCATATCAACGATTTCGACCTCAGGTAAAACTGCATCACCGTAACGCTCATCAAGCATATTGAGAGTATAAATGCCTCTTACAGCATTAGAGTAAGATTCAACAGAGGGTGTTGCAGAAGAAAGCAGTAAAAGTGCATTGTGCTTTTTGGCACGGAACTTAGCTACGTCAACTGTATGATAACGGGGAGAGGATTCGGATTTATAGGTATGCTCCTGCTCCTCGTCAATTACTATCAGTCCGAGATTATCAAAAGGTGCAAATACAGCTGATCTCGTACCTATAGCTATTTTAACGAGACCGTTCTTTACTCTTTTGTATTCATCGCGGCGTTCCCCTACTGAAAGTGCGCTGTGAAAAATCGCTACATCCTCACCGTATCTCCCCTTGAACTGAGCCATCATCTGAGGAGTGAGTGAAATTTCGGGTACCATTACGATTACCTGCTTACCGTCAGCTATTACCTTATCAATAAGTGAAAGAAAGACCGATGTTTTTCCACTTCCCGTTATACCGTAAAGAAGTCCTACTCCGCCTTCTGTTCTATACTGAGAATAAAGTCTGTCGAAGGCCTTTTTTTGCTTTTCGGTGAGAATAATATTGTCCTTTGCCTTCCGGTAGGTAATGTTCGACTCGGGTATACGGTAAAAATCAATGCTTTTAATTTCTGCGATACCTTTTTTTTCGAGATTGGTAACTACGGCAGGAGTGACACCCGTAAAATAACAAAGCTCTTTAATCGTGGCTGTACCTACATCCGAGAGAACATCTATTACGCTTTTTTGCTTCGGTGTCAGCTTACTGAATTTCTCATATATTTCATCCTTGCCCAAAAGAAGACTGACACTTTTAACTGTAGCATCATTGGCATTTCTGACAGCGTTATAATCCTTTGTCAGAAGCTTCTTCGAATAAAGCCTGTCGATAATATCACAGTCCGACGAAAAGCCCAAAGCGTTATAAACCTCTCTTTTATCGAGAAAGCCGTCTACAGAAAGCATATATTCGTAAACCTGCTTTTCATCCTGTGATAATGAAGGTTGACTATCACGGTACAGAGCGAAATATTTAACTGATGTTTTAAAATTCAGACCTGAAGGTATCTGTACCTTGACTCCTTCAAAATATGTGCAGAAGGTTCTCTCCTTAAGAAATGAAGCTATTTCGAGCATTTCATTTGATATAATATCCGAATCATCGAGTAAGGAAAAAATACTTTTATATTTTTTGTTCTCATCGGATTCCTCGAAGGAAAATACTATACCCTGCCTTTTTACATTTTTACCTACGCCGAAGGGAACGAGAACTCTCGAGCCCTCACGGATGCCTTCTTTGAGCTCTTCGGGTATCAGATATCCGTAAAGAATGTCAAAATGATATGCAACATTTTCTATGGCGATACACGCGAGAAACTGTTTCATATCATTTCACTTCCTTTTTATTGTAAATAATATAAGCTTCCCTTAACAAAAAGGTAAGGTATACTCATTCAGATATTTCTGATTTCCTCAGGCTCACAGATTTCGAGCTTGCCGCTGAGAAATTCATCGAGAGCATAGGAAACAGGCTTTTCTGTTCCGCATTTCTCATTAAGCTCAGGTGTTTCAGAAATTTCTCTGGCTCTTTTTGCTACAGCTGTTACTACTGAATAACGGCTTGTATTGTCTTTAAGTAAATTTCTTAAATCGGGATTAAGCATTGTTTATTACCTCTCTTAATTTATTTTGCATATTATTAATTCTGAGCTGTTCTGCTCTTATTATTGACATTACATCGCTGACTGCATTGTCGAGAACATCATTTTCTACTATGTAGTCGTATTCGTAAGCTCGCTGAAGCTCTGTTTCTGCGATTCTGAGTCTGGCTCTGATAGCTTCATCGCTGTCAGTAGCACGGCCTCTCAGACGGGATTCAAGAACCTCAAGTGAGGGCGGTATTATGAAAATTTTTTTCGCTTCCGGAAAAATCTTCTTTACATTTCCTCCGCCTTCTACCTCTATGATAAGAAAAACCGTTTTTCCTTCCTCGAGATTCTTTTTTACGGGACTGATGGGAGTTCCGTAAAAATTATCGCCATACTGAGCGTATTCAAGCATTTCGCCTTCAAGTATGTTCCGGTTAAATTCCTCAGCGGAAATGAAATGGTAATTTACTCCGTCTGTCTCACCGGGTCTCATCTGCCTCGTAGTCATCGAAACAGAAAGAAAGGCATCTTCCTTCATAATATCGAGAATTTTAGAAACTACCGTATCTTTACCGCAGCCGGACGGAGCTGAAACGACGACGAGCAAACCTTTATTCATAATTTACGTCCTCCTCACAGTCTTCGCCCTGCTCTGAATCAAGACGGTTAGCTACAGTCTCACACTGAAGATATGTAAGGATCACATGGTCACTGTCCATTATAATTACAGCTCTCGTTCTCCTGCCCTGAGTAGCATCGATGAGTGTTCCTCTTTCCTTACATTCCTGAATTATTCGCTTTATAGGTGCCGAATCGGGACTTACGATAGCTACGAGTCTTTGGGCGTTTATCATATTACCGAAACCAATATTGATTAACTTCATAATGCTTCACCGTTTATTCTATATTCTGAACCTGTTCGCGGATTTTTTCTATTTCAGCCTTAATGTCGATTACCTTGCGGGCAATTTCAACATCCTGAGCCTTCGAGCCTATAGTGTTTGCCTCTCGGTTAAACTCCTGGATAAGGAAATCGGTTTTTCTGCCGATGGCGATTTCGCTGTCCATAAACTCGTGCATTTGCTCGATATGGCTTCTGAGTCTCACTGTTTCCTCGGCTACAGCGATCTTATCAGCATAGATGGCTGCCTCGGTAAGAAGTCTTTGCTCATCTACCTGAACATCCTCGAGTACACCCCTCATTCTTTCGAGAAGCTTACTGTTATATTCTGTTACGGTCTGTGGAGAACGCTCCTCGATAAACTTCACATTTTCGAGAATAGTGTCACAACGGGAAAGTATATCATCCTTAAGCTTTTCACCCTCTCTTTCTCTCATAGAGATAAAAGAAGCGAGAGCCTTATCTGTGACAGATTTAACAGCATTCCATATTCTTTCCTCATCAGCCTCAGTTTTATGCACAGAGAAGATATCGTGGTATTTAGCTACAGAAGAAACTGTAATGTCATCTGTAAGTGAATATCTTTCAGCAAGCTCTTTAAGTGCATCGATATAGCCTGCGGCGAGAGAATGATTTACCGAAACTACGCAATCCTCAATCTCGAGAGCTTCGATCTGCACATAGCACTCTAATTTACCTCTCGAAACATAGGACTGAATATAGGATTTAAGCTTTTCCTCGAGGAAGCCGTAAACACGGGGTACTCTCGAAGAAAAATCGAAATATCTGTGGTTTACACTTTTCATTTCGACGGTTATACTCATACCGTCGATGGTTTCCTGTGCTCTGCCGAAACCGGTCATACTTTTAATCATTTCGGTTGCCTCCGTAATTAACGAAAAGATACTTTTATATCCTTTTAATTATATATTGTTTTAGCGTATTTGTCAAATATTTTCGTCCCTTTTTGCTTATTTGCAGCAGGACCCCATAAGAATAGTCGGGATATCATTGACATAACCCTCGTCAGTCTTTTCGAAATTCATTCTGTCAAGAAAAGCACCGATGTTTTTACAGGTGCATTTGCCCATATAAATATTTTTTAGCGAAGCGTAATTATAAGCGGAACGAAGTAGACCCTCCACAAGATAGGGCCTGTCCTGATTAAAGTCTATTTCGTAAACTTCAGCGAAATTTCTGTCCGATTTAAGCAGACAGAAGCCGCACTGAGCATCGTCCTCATAAGCTATAAATTTAGTAACATCATCTGTTAAAGCTTCCGGTTTAAAAAACAGCATAATTATTTCTTCTTTCTTTCCATTCCTGCAGCTATCATAAGCTTTCTGACTTCATCCTCTGTGAGATTTCGCCAATCGCCCTGCTTGAGCATACCTAATTTTACCGAGCCGACCTGAGTTCTTTTGAGTCTCGCTACCTCTAAGCC
The DNA here is from genome assembly GCA_017516315.1 of Clostridia bacterium. Classification (GTDB taxonomy): domain Bacteria; phylum Bacillota; class Clostridia; order Oscillospirales; family Acutalibacteraceae; genus UBA6857. The sequence continues at coordinate 19,060 of JAFXDE010000046.1, forward strand.
GACAGCCTCACACATCTTTCTTATCTGTCTGTTTCTGCCCTCGTAAAGAATAATTTCGAGGACTACTCTGCCCTCTTCTCTCGTAATCACACGGATTTCGGCAGGAGCCGTCATACGGTCATCGATTACGATACCTGTAGTAAGCTCAGTAATCTGTTCCTGGGTAATAGTCGGTCTTACCGTAACGCGGTAGGTTTTAGGTACATGCTTTCTCGGATGTGTCATTGCATTTGCAAATTCACCGTCATTTGTACAAAGAAGCATACCTTCGCTGTCTCTGTCGAGTCTGCCGACGGGATAAACTCTGCCGGGAACATCCTTTATCAGCTCTGCTACACATTTTCTGTCTCTTTCATCACTCATAGTAGTGATAAAGCCTCTCGGCTTATGAAGCATTATATATGTGTATGATTTCTGCCTGATGATTTTTTTACCCTTTACGGTAACAGTATCGCTTTTAGGGTTAATCTTGTCACCGACGGAAGCTACCTGTCCGTTTACGCGTACTGCACCCTGCTCGATAAGCTCCTCGCTTTTTCTTCGTGAAGCGACACCGCATTCCGATAAATATTTCTGGAGCCTGACTTTACCGTCTGTCATTATTATCATTCCTTCCTGAACAGTGTCTTTAACCATTCAATTAAAGATTTTTTCTCTTTATAAGACTCATCTGAGGCGGCGACATTATGCTTTGAATATATATACGATGTATGTATAAGCTCGCCAGATAAGTAATAATTGATTTTACCTATTATTTCATTCTCCTTTAAAGGCGCATAAATTATCGGCGGCAGAATTATCTGCTCGGTAATATCACCCTTATCCTTATAAAAGAAATCGTATTCGCGGCAATAAATTTCAGCTTCCATTGTATCGGAGCCGTAAACCGGGATTTTATCATTATACGAAAACTTAACGGTAGTTTTATTAAGCTCAGCATAGGATAAATCATAAAGCTTGCGGTGGTCATTCCAGTCATCGCCGGCGTTCAGAGTTACACAGACAAGAGTGGCACCGTCTCTTTCACAAGCCGAAACGAGACATCTTCCGCTTTTTTTAGTAAAGCCTGTCTTTATGCCGAATACACCCTCACAGGATTCCAAAAGCTTGTTATGATTCGAAAAAGTAACAGAAATATCCGGCTTGATAAAATCTATTTTTTCACTTTTGTCGGAGCATATTTCACGGAAAACGGGATTTTTAACAGAATATGCACCGAGTAAAGCCATATCGTAAGCCGAAGAATAATGCATTTCATCATCAAGCCCCGAAGGCGTAACGAAATTGGTTCTGTTCATCCCTATTTCCTTTGCCTTTGAGTTCATTATATCTGAAAAGCCACTGAATGTTCCGCCCAGGTGCAGAGCGCAGACATTTGCCGCATCGTTTCCCGACTCGAGCATCATACCGTAAACGAGGCTTTCAAGAGTAAGAACATATCCTGCCTTAAGACCGATGGATGTGCCTTCCGTCAGGGCCTCAGAGGTTACTGTAACCTTTTCGTTAAGTTTTCCCGACTCGATAGCGATAATAGCGGTCATTATTTTTGTAGTGCTGGCCATCGAGCGCTTTTCATAGGCATTCTTTTCGAAAATAATCTCCTTTGTTTCAGCGTTGATTACTACGCAGCTTTCAGCGCTGATATCCGCCGAAAAGCAGTAAAATGATAAAAAGGAAATAACCAAGGATACAATAGGTAAAATAATAATCTTTTTAATTAACAAAGCAACCACCTGCCGATAAAATTATATGCAGGCGGTTGTATTAAAATTAATATAAATCGAAGCCGACCGAGAATTATTCGGTAACCTCGGGTACATCCTTCTTTGCTTTGTTCATAAGACCTGTTACCTTGTCAAACATTTCGGGAACAAGATTAACAACTCTTTCAGCTGCATTATCGTAAGCTGTGATATGCTTGAGGGTTACTTCACCGCCGTTGATTACGAGGAAAGCAACAGGAGTAATGGTAACACCTGCACCGCCACCGCCGCCGAAAAGCTCCTTTGAGCCCTTAGAGGGAAAGTCAGCACCGCCTGAAGCGAAGCCGTATGTAACCTTAGAAACGGGAATAATTGTAGTGCCGCCCTCTGCGTAAATTGCTTCACCGATGATTGTGCTTGTATCTACAAGATCACGGATTTTTTCAATTGTTGAGGAGAGGATTGCACCTGCTGATTTTTCTGCCATTGTATATCATCCTTTCATAGTCTGATTATTGATTTCTTCATTTTCTTTATTATTATTTTTCTTGGCGCCTGTAATGAATTTCAGACCAACCTTGAAAATTAATCTCACTACCATACCCACTGTGGAATTAATGATTTTTCTGACGCATATTTTCATTTCACAGTAGAATTCGCCTTCGGTTTTATTAGCTAAAAAGTCAGGCGATACATTAATGTCATACTTTCTGACGACATTATTCGAGCAAATAAAGCCCATGACGGGGAAAACCTTCTGACAAACCTGACCGTACTTTATAGCTGTAGCTGCCGAATCACCCGTGCCGACCCTGATATCCAGATCGAGTCTTTCGAAAACAACGCTTCTGAACATTTTTCCGCCGTAAATTTTAAAGACATTGCCGAGATTAGTAATGACAGTTATCATACCGTCATGGCCGTTTGCCTTTATCATTTCGAGAATAGGATTAGGCTTTTTTTCCTTAGGTGTCTCGTCTTCTTTTTTCGGCTCCTTCGGAGGCTTAGGCTCTTTGGGCTTTTTTGGCTTTTTTTCTTTTTTCGGTCCCGCGGGTAAAATATTAAGCTTAATAAACAGATATTTTACGGACAGACGGATTTTATTGTCATAAGCAAGGGTTACTCTGACAGGTACCGATAAAACCGAAACGAAGAATAATGCTATTCCAAGCAGAACCAACAAAAAAAACTGAAATCCTGTCACATTCTCACCCTTTCATAATTCTTCTAATATATGTTACCTCAAAAATAAGATTTCGTCAACTGTTAATTTGAAATCTGTACGTTCTTTTCGTCATTTTTTTCTGTTTCTTCATCATTTTTAGGTAAAGGCGGAAGCTCGTCAAGTGAAGAAATGCAGAAGCACCTGAGAAATTCGGGAGTCGTACCGTAAATAAGAGGTCTGCCCGGTAAATCAAGTCTGCCTTTTTCTTCGATAAGAGATTTCTGACAGAGATTAGAAATTACTGCGGAACAGTCCACTCCTCTTATCTGCTCGATAAAAGCTTTAGTTACAGGCTGATTATATGCAATAATAGCCAGAACCTCAAAGGCCGCCTGTGAAAGAGGCGTATTTTTCTTAACCTCGATAATTTTTCTGATGCTGTCAGCAAATTCTGTCTTAGAGCAAATCTGATATTTATCCTCTAATCTGAGAAGACAGATACCCGAATCCTCTTTGCTGTATCTTGACTTTAAAACCGATAAAGCCTCTTCGATGAGAATTTCATCTACAGCAAGAGCCAGGGAAATTTTAGATATTTCAGTAGGCTCGCCCATAGCGAAAAGTACAGCCTCAATAGTTGCTATAAGTTTTTTATCCATTATTTTCACCGTCCGATTCTGAAAGCTTTTCGCTTTCTTCTTCAAAGTCACTTACAAAGCTTGTGTCGTTAATGTCCGTGGTTTCGGAAACAGAGACATTAAGCTGACCGTTTTCATCATCGACCTTGATTTTATTTGCTTTTATAAGCTCGAGCATAGCGAGAAAGGTGGCGACCATTTCCGAGCGTGATGTAGCATCAGCAAAGAAATCAGAAAATCTTCTTTTACCTCTGTTTCTGAATTTATGGTATATTCCTCCTATACGGGAAGCCACGGATACTATCTTTTTTGACACAATAGCCGTAAAGGCCTCCATAGGCGGCGGAAGCCTGCGCTTTCCTTTTCCCACAGCAGAAAGATAGAAACGGAAAAGATCCTCTCTCTCATGGAGCCGTTCATATTTTTTATCCGATTCTATTTTCATCTGCTCACGGCAGAAATGATCAAAGCCCTTTGCCTGCTCAGCTATCTTTCCTGCCATAATTTTACAGTCTCTGTATTCGATCAGCTCGCCGGAAAGCTCTCTTTTCAGCTCCTCAGCCTCTTCGTAAACAGGTAAAAGTGAAACAGATTTGATATAGACCAATCTTGCCGCCATTTCCAGAAATTCACTGGCGATTTCCATATCGGCTTCCTTCATCTGTCTTACATAATCCGTATACTGCTCAACCAGCTCAAATATAGGTATGTCATTGATATTAAGCTTGTGTTTATTTATAAGATGCAGTAAAAGGTCCATAGGCCCTTCAAAGACATCGATTTTATACTGAATTTTATCCATTTTTCACCTTTTGTCATATACCTAAGGGCAATGATGCGATATTAAAAATCAAATTAAATAAAAGTCCTGAGAGAAAGCTTATAGGTCCGTCAAGCACTCCTAAGAAAACGAGGGCAAGCACACCGTAAACGATGTATCTCTCATACTGCATTATGGTGTAGTAATACTTATCCGGAATTATGAGACTGAAAATTCTCGAGCCGTCAAGAGGCGGAATCGGCAGAAGATTGAACACTGCCAAGGAAATATTAATCTGTGCCGCAGTAAGCATAAATACTACGATATAATAAGCAAAGCTTCCTTCGGATATACCAACCTTAACCTGTATAAGAAGACCGAAGAAAACAAATATAAACGCCATGATAACATTCGAGACAGGTCCTGCAAGCGCCGTAAGTGCCATATAGGGCTTTCTCTTTTTAAAGTTTCTTATGTTTACGGGAACAGCCTTAGCGTAGCCGAAGCCTGCAAGAATAATCATAAGAGCGCCTATGGGGTCTATATGTGCCAGAGGATTAGTCGTCATTCTGCCCTTAAGTCTCGCCGTGTCATCGCCGAGCTTATGTGCCACGAAGGCGTGGGCAAACTCGTGGATAGGCAAAACACAGAAAATTACAAAGACTCTTACCATAAGATTAATAATAAGATCAAAGGATAAACCGTCACGGATTAAATCAAAAATCATATTTTACGCCTCTTTCCTATAACAAATCTGTCAACATCACTGTAATCCTTTACAAAGATTACGCTAAAATTTTTCTTTTCAAGAATAACCTTGATTTCTTCTGCCTGCTCCTCACCGCATTCAAAGGCAAACATCCCGTCATCGGCAAGATAATCCGTCCATTTTTCCGCAATCAAGCGGTAAAAATCAAGGCCGTCCTCACCGCCGTCGAGAGCCATTTCAGGCTCAAGAAGAACCTCAGACTGCAAATCGGGTATTTCGGCAGATTTAATGTAAGGCGGATTAGAAATTATTACATCAAATAAAGGCAAATCGCCTAATTTGTCGATACAGAAGATATCTCCGTTAATTACCGTAGTGCTCTTATCACCGAGAATGCTTTCGGCATTTTCACAGCAAACCTTATAGGCTTCTGAGGATTTTTCTACCATATAAACACAGGCAGAAGCGATGTTATCCTTTACGGTAATTCCTATACATCCGCTGCCGGCACATAAATCAGCAACAACGGGAGAGCTTTTATCCTTAAGATAATCAATTACATATTCACAGAGAAGCTCTGTCTCGGGACGGGGTATAAGTACATTTTCATTAACCTTAAATGTTTTTCCGAAAAAATCCCACTCCCCTATTATGTACTGAACGGGAACGCCGGATAACCTTCTGTTTATCATGCTTTCTGCGGCAGTGACTTCCTCATCGGTAAGGATGCGGTTTTTATTAAGAAGAAAATCAGTTTCAGTAAACGACATAGCCTTTTTAAGGATAATTCTCGCTTCCGTCGAAGAATTATCGATTTTCTCAAGCTTACTGACAGAACTTATGTAAAGCTCATTAAGTGTCATACATCATCGTCCTCATCGATTACAGCTTTGAAGGAGGTAAGTGCGACCTCTATCATATCATCATCCGGCTCTTTAGTAGTTAGCTTCTGCATCCAGAGACCGGGTGCGGCTAAAATCTTTACGAGTAAATTATCGTGCTTACCTGCATATCGGATAAACTCGTAGCTTATGCCTGTAATAAGAGGAAGAATGAGAAGCTTTACAGCCATCCAGACTACAGTCTGATTTCGAAGCTCGGGAAAAGCTACTGATATAGCCGAAGAAATAATCACGCTTATAATAATTATAACGAAAATAAAGCTTGTACCGCATCGGGGATGGAATCTTGACATCTTCTTTACATTTTCGACTGTAAGATCGAGCCCTTTCTCGTAGCAAAAAATAGTTTTATGCTCAGCGCCGTGGTACATAAAGGTGCGCCTTATATCCTTCATAAATGACACAAGAGCGATGTATGCCACAAAGATAGCCATACGGATAATCCCCTCAAAGAGAGCACGGAAATTAGTAAGGCTATCCCCTGCCAGCTTATTGATGAAATCGACTACAATAGTAGGAAGATAGAAGAAAAGTAAAAATGCGAGTCCTACACCGAGAACAGATGCTATAGCTGTAATAACACCCATTACTTTCTTATTAAGATGGTCATTTAGCCATTTGTCGAGCTTGGAGGAATTTTCCTCGTCTTCTATGTCCTCAAGACCTGACTTTTCCGCAGAAATCATCAGACATTTATATCCGAACATCATTGACTCGATATAGTTTACCACACCTCTGATGAGGGGCCAGCCTAAAAATTTGATTTTATCCTTTATGTGCTTAACCTCGAGCATTTCTGTATCAATTTCACCGTCAGGGGTACGCACGGAAACAGCGGCCTTTCCCTTGGGGTGCATCATCATAATTCCTTCAATGAGAGCCTGACCGCCGATTGAAGTTTTTCTTATAATCTGTTCATTTTCAGTTTTCATAGTAACCTCCTTTAATCAAAGAATGTTTTCGATTACGGATAAATCTAATCCGTCATAGCCTTTAATAAAATCGTAAAACAGGTTTGCGATTATTTTATTGCCGCCTGCTACATCGCTTTCGATGTTCAAGGGCATTATAGGATCGTGTACGCTCAGGCGAAGCAGAAGCCAACCCTTTGTTTTTTCGCTGTCGAAATAAACTCTGATGCCTTCGTAATTATCGTCAGCGACGCGCCAACCGTCGGTTTTATCTGCATAGAGCTTAAGATCATCAATTACACTCAGTCCGTATTTTCTGAAATCGTCTTCCTTTATTCTAAAACGAATTTCAAGTGCTTCCGCAGGATCTCTAAGAGCAGAAATAAGCGAATCAAGCTTTTTGCCTGCCTTGCCGAGCTGAGCCATCTTAATAACGATTTTAGTGATGAGATACGCGCCGTCATCGAGATAATAATTCTCTTTAAAGGCGGCATGTCCCGATGTTTCCATAGCAAGAGGACAAGAAATACCCTGAGCTTCTAATTCAATCTGCTTATTAATAACATTTCTGTAGCCTCGTTTAAAGCGAAGATGTACACCACCGAGGTCATTTTTGATAAATTCCGTAAGACCTGTAGAGGTTACGCTGTCAGTTACGATAGTACCGCCCTTGCAGTTTTCGAGAGCGATAAGTGAGGCAAGAGCAACCAGACGGTTACGGTTGATTTCTCTTCCCTTTTCATCTACACAGCCGGCTCTGTCTACATCCGTATCGAATATTATACCAAGGTCTGCTCCGTTTTTCACGGTAGCCTCACATATTGATTTCATAGCTTCCTTATTCTCGGGATTAGGGGTATGATTAGGGAACATTCCGTCCTTATCAAGGAACTGACTGCCTGTAATATCTGCACCGAGAGGCTCGAGAACATCGGTAGCATAAAACCCACCTACACCGTTACCGGCATCTACCACTATTTTAAAGCCCTTCAAGGGTTCGTCATAAGACTCAGCGTTTACCTCTGATTTAATCATATTTCTGAGTCTCTCGGCATATACGGCCATAAAATCCGCTGAAATAATATTAGGTTCAGCTTCGTTTTCTTCGAAAGCTTCTTCTGCGAGAATAAGAATTCTTTCGATATCCTCCGGGTTAAGTCCGCCGTCGACGGTGAAGAATTTGAGTCCGTTTTTATCATAAGGATGATGACTTGCAGTAATCTGCACCGAAGCTGTACAGCCTGCATCTACGGTAGTCATAAACATAGCAGGCGTAGACGCATAAGAGCAGTCATATATTTCCTTACCGAACTGTGCGAGGCCTCTTATTACCTGCTTTTTGATTCTTTCGGCAGAGATTCTCGAGTCGTGACCTACTGCTATACGGTTTCCCTTATATCCACTTTCTTCAAGCCATCTGCAAAAGGCTGCAGTTATTCTGAAAACAGCTTCATCTGTAAGCTCAAGTCTGCCTTTTTCTGTTTCTACAGCAGTTCCTCTTATATCCGAGCCGCTTTTAAGATAAAGATAAGAATTCATACTTGTTCTCCTTTTTCGTATATTTCATCAGTTACCTTAAGTAAAAATTTATACATCGGCGTGAACGCTCTTATGGCGTAAATAAGCTCTTCTTCTATCGAGCCGTTAAAAAGCTTTTTCATATCAGTTCCCGTATAGGAAAACAGGAAATAACGCGAATTATAGTAAGGCTTTAAATCTTCTCCTATATTCTCTGCACCCGGCTTATCTTTTTTAAAGGTGTCTACGAAGGGCAATGCTTCTGCCACATCCGTTTGTCTCAGAGCATATCTAAATTCATCCTGATTATCGGAAAGAATTCTGCGGAAAACCTCCAGGTCTGAGGGCTGTGCGTGAAAAAGTCCTACTCCGTAGGAATAACGGTCAGGAAAAACCTCCACCCACATACACGGCATAAATCTCCATTCGTGCTTGTTTCGCATAAACATACACCAAACATTGGAACGGTACATTTCCTTGTTTTTAGAATAACGGGTGTCTCTTCTTATTCTTGACACCATTTTAGTAGGTATAAGCACCATTTTTTCGTCTACAGCAAATAATTCATCACTTAAATCAAGTGCAAGCTGACGCATGGGAGTGATTATCATTTTTTTGATATCATCCTTTACCGTCTCGTAGAAATCCTTACTGTCATTAAATTTATTCATCTCTAAAAGCATAAATCCGTTAGGATCGAAGCCTTTGAAATTTTCGTTCATTTTATCAGTCCTCTGTACTGTTAACTTTTAAAACTTCCTCAGCGGCGAACATTACGGCGACCTTGGCACTGTGGAAATTCAGTCCGCCCTGGAGCCACACAGCATAAGGCTCGCGCAGGGGCGCATCGGCAGAAAGCTCTATGGATGAACCCAAGGTAAAAGCACCTGCAGACATTATAACCTTACTGTCATAGCCGGGCATTTCCCAGGGCTCGGGAGTAACGAATGAGTCAACGGGAGCGCCCTTCTGAAGACCCTGGCAGAAGGCAATTAGATTTTTTTCCTCGCGTAATCTAACGGCTTGGATGATATCGTGTCTTGTTTCACCGACAGCGGGTGTAGGGTCGAAGCCCATCAGAGTAAAGAGCGCAGAAGTGAAGGCTGCGGTTTTGAGCGCTTCGCCGACAACATGGGGGCCGTTAAATATTCCCATAAACAGCTCTCGGCTTTGTCCTAAGGTGGCACCTACCTCTTTTCCGAGGCCGGGTGTGGTGAGTCTGTAGGAGCAAAGCTCTATACACTCTTTTTTACCTGCGATGTATCCGCCTGTTTTGGCTATTCCCCCACCGGGATTTTTAATAAGCGAGCCTGCAATAATATCTGCACCTACATCAGTAGGCTCGATATTTTCTGTCCATTCGCCGTAGCAGTTATCAACCATAACCACTGCATCAGAATGCTTTTTGGTAATGTCGATTACCTTTTTTATTTCAGCTACGGAAAGTGAATGACGAAGCTTATAGCCGCGCGAACGCTGAATATATACCATTTTAACATTGCCCTTTGAAATGCGCTCTTCGATAGCAGCATAATTCAGCTCATCATTTTCGAGATCGATTTCCTCGTATTTTACTCCGTAGTCGGCAAGAGAGCCCATATTCTTATCGTTTTTCGTAATACCGATAACAGGAAGAATAGTATCGTAGGGTCTGCCCGAAACGCAGAGCATAGTGTCTCCGGGGCGGAGAATACCGAAGAGTGCGACAGTAAGAGTATGTGTGCCACAGGTAAAATTATGTCTTACGATAGCATCCTCAGCACCGACAGCCTGTGCAAATACTCTGTCAATTATCTCTCTGCCTCTGTCTCCGTAGCCGTAGCCTGTGCTTTCGGCGAAAATATTCTCACTTACACCGTTATCGATAAAAGCCTTAAGCATTTTCTGCTGATTATATTCAGTTATCGCATCAATTGCATCAAATTCGTTCTTTGCTGTTATGAGAGCTTTTTCCGAAAGCTCACAAACCTTATTACTAAAAGTAAACATTTTTACTTCCCTTCAATAAATGATATTCTTTCCCTTAACTCAAAGCCTATATGCTCGTAAAAGCCTTCCGCTTTTTCATTAAGAGCGATTACATAAGCCGTTTTATTTTCACTTTTCAGCTCTTCAGCGAGGGAGAGAACAGTCTTTTTTCCCAGTCCCGTTTTTCTGCCTGAAGCCTCACAGGCAACCCCGCTTATGACAGCAGCCTTGTCCGTCTCAGCACTCGTAAGAGCACAGGACATAACTCTCTTTTCACAGATAATCCCCTTTATTCTCGCTAAACCTCTTCTCCGTCGGAACATAAAATCCGAAAGAAAGGAGAAATAGGCTTCTTCGCTTTCAGAAAAGGAATCGGGAATGTTCTCAGAGATCAGATTATAAGCCTCTCTGTAATAATCCTCTGCTAAGTCTGAAGCAGCTTCACCGCCATATTCACCGACATAAACATAAGCTTTTTTAGTGAGTACACGGTCGTATCCGAGATTAAGAGCAGTTTCAGCGTTACAGCAAAGAGAGACAAAGCCTACCATATCGAGAAAGGCTTTTATATCCTCCGCGCCGTTATCGTAAGGATAAATCAGCGTTACGCTGTCCTCGAATTTACTGATTATGCCTAACGGATTTTCATTGCTGTCGAAACAAAGCCACAGAAAGAGAAAATCTCTTTCGAAGCCGTACCCGTTAATCTGACATAAAATCTTAGTGCCGAGAAGATTATTTTCGCATAAAGTCTCTATTACTTCCCTGTCGCTTATATCAGCTAATCTTATTCTGAGCATAATTTTTCGCAAGTAAAACGGCAAGGTCGCAGCAGGATTTCATATCCTCGGTATCTGCCACAGATGTAGCTGAATGAATGTAGCGGCAAGGAAGGGAAATAGCTACAGTATAAATACCGCCGTTACTTTTATGAATTGCACCGGCATCATTACCGCCTGCAACTGTGGTTTTAGTCTGTATTTTAATATTATTATCTTTAGCAAGCTTAAAAGCACCCTTAAACAAATCTCTGTTATAAAGGGTTGATCTGTCCATAAACGAAACCACGGCACCGTTTCCCTGCCTGCAAACTGCATCTGCATCATCGACAAAGGCTACATCTGCAGCAGTGGTCGCTTCGAGGACAATCGCATAGTCGGGCTTTACCGTAAAAGCGGCAGCTGAAGCACCTCTGCAACCGACCTCCTCCTGAACAAGAAATGCAAAATAAGTATCATATTCGAGCTCTGATTCTATCATCTTAAGCATAACTGCACAGCCGAATCGGTCATCTATAGCCTTGGCTTTAATCTTACTTTTTCCGAAGGTGACAAAGTCAGATACAAAATGCACGCTGTCACCGATTTCGACATATTTTTCAGCGTCTTCTTTATTCTTCGCACCGATGTCTATATAAAGCTTATCGAGAGTGGGTGCTGTCGTTTCCTCGTCGCCCTTACAGAGATGTATTGCCTTGCTTCCGATTACGCCCTTTACAGCCTTTTCGCCAACGGTAACAGTTTTACCGAGAGTTACCTTGCTGTCAACGCCGCCTACATTTGTAAACTTAATGAAGCCGTTATCGCATATATATGTTACTATAAAGCCGACCTCGTCCATGTGTGCAGAAAGCATTACCTTCTTTTCTGCTTTCTGCAGGCCTTTTTTGAAAGCGATAATATTACCCATCGGGTCAATCTCATATTCACATTTATCGGAAATACGGGAAATGATATACTCTCTTACTTTATCTTCTCTTCCGGAAATACCGTCAATAAGGCAAAGCGCCTTTAATGTTTCAAGCATTACATTCAGCCTCCTTTTTAAGAAGATATTCAGCGATTAATTCAGCCGAGCTTTCTATGTCGTCGAGATTAATAACCTCGATACCCGTATGCATATAGCGCAGAGGAACAGAGATAAGAGCTGTTCTTACACCCTTTCCCGTGTTATTGATCGAGTCAGCGTTTGTTCCTGTCCGTCCGCCCATAACATCGTGCTGATAAGGTATTTTCTTATCACTGCAGATATCCTTAAGTTCATTTGTAAATGCTCTGTCCAGTGTAGGACTGATACCGATTGAAGGGCCTTTTCCGAGGGTAATGGTATTTGATTTATCGGTATACGGATCATCACCGAAGCCTACATCGACGGCGATAGCATAGTCGGGCATAGCGGAGAAAGAGCCTGTTTTGGCGCCGCTTCCGCCTGTTTCCTCCTGAACACTGAAAAGAACCGTGAGCCTGAGATTATCTGTTTTGCCCTGAACTTTTTCCAATGCTCTGAGAATTACCGCAACCGAACAGCGGTCGTCAAAGGCGCCGGATACGATGTTACCGTTCAAAAGCTCATTCTGAGCGCTTCTGAGAGTTATTCTGTCGCCGATTTCTACCTTCTGTTCAGCTTCCTCTTTGCTCAGACCTATATCAACAGCCATCTTTTTAATATCAACGCCTGCTTTTTTATCCTCTGCAGTAAGAAGATGAGGAGGAGTGGAGCAGATAACACCGAAAAGCTCCTCTTTACCGTGAACGGTTACCTCGCTTCCGATGAGTATACGCTCATCAGGTCCGCCTACTCTGTCAACGAGCAAAAAGCCCTTATCGTCGATACCTCTTACCACAAGTCCTATCTGGTCGATATGAGCATCTAAAAGAATATGGGTTTTGCCTTTGCCGAAGGTTCCCTTTACGTTACCTAAAACATCAATTTCCGCATCCATATATTTTTCGAGTTCTGATTTAGCAAAGAGCGCTGCTTCTTTCTCGTCACCGGATGTACCGCACTTTCCGGCCAAATCAAAACAAAGCTTTTTCAAATCCACGAAATACTACCTCCATTTTAACTTATAATCTAAATAATTATATCTCAAAGTAATATAAAAATCAATATAAAAGCAAATAAAAACAGGTATTTCGAAGACTTAAGCATCAAAATACCTGCCCGCATTTCAATAATGGACCATCTTATTCTGTTTCTCTTACAGTTCTGCCACAATCATGGAATAAGAGTGAAACGCACCAGATTGCCGCAAGAGCGATTACGGTATAAATTATTCTCGCAATAATTGAGCTCTGACTGCCGAAAATCCAGGCAACCAGGTCGAACTGAAAAATACCGATAAGGCCCCAGTTAATACCGCCGATTATTGTAAGTATCAACGCGATTTTGTCAAGCATCTTTTCTCAACTCCTTTTAAAAGTATTTTTACCTGAAAAAAGATGCTTATACATTAAAATTCAGAAATCATTATACAGCTTCCCATAATATTTCTGTGAAGCTTAAAATTATTTTTTTTATAAAAATTTATTGCCTTTTTGTTTCCCATTCCGCAGGAAAGCATAAGTGAATTTATACCTTTATTCTTAAGATGTGCTTTAAGCTCGTTCATAAGAGCCGTGCCTGTTCCCTTGCCCTGGCACTCACTTAAAATATCGATGTGAAGATGAGCCTTGTATTTTTTTGAAAAAAGTCTATGAACTCCGATTTCACCGATAGCCATAGTGTAGTATCTGAAGCCTAATTTTTTAATTCCGGGCAAATATGATTTTTTAAAAACAGCCAGATATTTGTCGAAATCCTCTGCGCAGAGAATATATCCTACAGCCTCATCGTTATCGTTGACAGCCACAAAAACATTCTCCGGCTCAATTTCAGAATAGTAATCGTTATACATCAGATAAAGGAATTCTCTGTCTTTTTCGGTTTCGGTAGAAAGACCCGAGGTTTCGATACAAATCTTTCTGAGATTTTCCTTATCCTTGCTTTCGTATTTTCTTATACTGCTCATAATCTTTATCTCCAAAGGTCTTTTGATGATGTTGATACGCCCAAGGCGCCGCTTTCGAGTGCCAGTCTGATTTCTTCTTCCGTGCTTATCAGTCCTCCGGCGATTACGGGGATATCGAGAGAAGAGCTGAGCTGCTTGGTAATACGGGGCATTATTCCCGGCATAATCTCTACAGCATCGGGATTTATGGTCTGCGAAGCCTTGATAGCTGTTCCTATAGATAAGGAGTCAATAATAAATATCCTCTGCACCGTCAGCATACCTAAGGATTTGGCTACCTTAAGAAGATTGTTTTTTGTCGAAATTATGCCGTCAGGCTTTATTTCCTCGCTGATGTATTTAAGCGCAACGCTGTCGCGTGAAAAGCCCTCAACGAGGTCTACATGGATAAATATAAGCTTTTTCTTTTCCTTAGCCTTATTTACACTTTCCTTAAGATTAAAAATCGTACCGCAGAGCAGAAATATAATTTCACAGTCAGACTCTAAAGCCTTGTCGAGATCATTAATATCCTTGACACCTGCAATAGTGGATTTATTTTTAAGACTTTTTGTAAAAATGACGTTCATTTTTATCCCTTCTTTACATTCAAAGCATTTTCTATCAGTCTTCTCAGCTCCTCCGTTCCGTCACCCTTAAGTGCAGAAAAAGGAACTACGCTTATATTACCGTACTGAGAAAGTACACCGCAGATCGATTCAAGCTGATTCATTCTTTCGGTTTTGTTGAGCTTATCACATTTAGTGAGAGCGACGATAAAAGGAATATTGTTTACATTCATATATTCAATCATATCGAGATCCTGCTCAGAGGGCTTATGACGCATATCGATAAGCTGTACTACAAGACGGATATCCCTGCCGGAAGAAAAATAAGTTTCCATAAGCTCTGCCCATCTCAGCTTTTCATTGTGAGATACCTTAGCATAGCCGTAACCGGGAAGATCAACAAATCTGCAGTTATCAAGCTTGAAGAAATTAATCGTGACGGTTTTACCCGGCATAGAGCTTACACGGGCGATACTCTTTCTTCCTAAAATTTTATTCAGAAGCGAGCTTTTGCCTACATTTGATTTACCCGAAAAAGCGATTTCAGGCAAATCAGAGGGTTTAAGCTGTGCCGCAACACCAAAGGATGTTTCAAATACTGCGTTATCGTATCTCATCTGCTTCACCTCTTCTGCTTTTAATAATTACATCGTGCGGTGAAAATTTTACATTACTTTTTATGTCAGCAAAAGATGCACCCTTAATTGCTTCAGAAAATACATCGTCAAGTCGGCTAACACCGATAAACTCGACATTTTCCTTAATAACACTGTCAATCTCCCAGAGATCACTTAAATTGTCCTCGGGAATTA
This sequence comes from Clostridia bacterium, assembly GCA_017516315.1. Classification (GTDB taxonomy): domain Bacteria; phylum Bacillota; class Clostridia; order Oscillospirales; family Acutalibacteraceae; genus UBA6857. The sequence continues at coordinate 34,484 of JAFXDE010000046.1, forward strand.
TAACCTTCTTAATACCTGCCTTATAAGCAGCCATTGATTTTTCCTTAAGTCCGCCGATAGGTAGCACTCTGCCTGTAAGGGTAATCTCACCTGTCATAGCAACCTTTCTGTCTACAGCCTTTCCCGTAAGAACAGAAAGAAGTGCAGTTGCGATTGTAACACCTGCTGACGGACCGTCCTTAGGTACTGCACCCTGAGGACCGTGGATATGAATATTCTTCTTATTCAATAAGGAGCAGTCAATTCCGTATTTGTCTGCCGAGCTTTTCAGATAGCTCAGTGCAGCCTTGGCTGACTCCTTCATAACATCGCCTAAAGAGCCTGTAAGCTCCAACTGACCGCTGCCCTCCATAACTACCGCTTCGACCTGGAGCATCTCTCCGCCTACACTGGTCCAGGCAAGACCGTTTACCACACCGACTGTATCCTTGGACAGGAGCTTTTCGTTTTTATATTTCTCGGGGCCGAGAAACTCTTTCACAAGCTCACGGCTTACGGTAACTCTCTTTGTATCACCGTCACTGAGCCTTACGGCAGCTTTACGGCATATTTTAGCGATAGTCTGCTCGAGGCGTCTTACGCCTGCCTCACGGGTATAAGAATCAATTATCATCTTAACCGCGCCGTCGGTAAAGCGGATGTCGTTTCCGTTCAGTCCGTGGAGATTTATCTGCTTTTTAATCAGGTGGTTTTTAGCTATGTGGAATTTTTCCTCGGGTGTATAGCTCGTCAGCTCGATGATTTCCATTCTGTCATAAAGAGGCTGAGGAATGGTAGATACATCATTAGCTGTAGTAATGAAAAGAACCTTACTCAGATCTACGGGAAATTCGATATAATTATCTCTGAAGCTGAAATTCTGTTCGGGATCAAGGACCTCGAGAAGAGCCGAGGCAGGGTCACCCTTATAATCCTTTCCGAGCTTATCTATCTCATCAAGAAGAATAATCGGATTGAGAGTTTTAGCGTGAGTAAGAGAGTTGATTATTCTGCCGGGCATAGCACCGACATAGGTTTTTCTGTGACCTCTTATCTCCGCTTCATCACTTAAACCGCCGAGAGAAAGGCGCACATATTTTCTTTCCATAGCGGTTGCTACAGAACGGACTATAGAGGTTTTACCGACACCCGGAGGACCGACAAGACAGATAATACTGCCCTTCTGATTATCGGTACGGCTTCTGACAGCGAGCATTTCGATGAAGCGCTCTTTAACCTTTGCGAGGCCGAAATGGTCGTCGTCGAGGATTTCTCTCGCTCTTTTAAGCTCGAGATTATCTATCGTGTAAGAGCCGAAGGGTAAGCTGAGCGCTGTGTCAAGATAGCTTCTGACTATAGACGCATCGGCGCCGCCACTCTGAAGCTTTGAAAGCTTGTCACATTCAGCCGAAAGCTTTTCACGGACCTCATCACTACAGTCAAGAGCAGATATTTTTTCTCTGTATCTCTGAATTTCGGTAAGTGTATCCTCGTGTTCACCAAGCTCCTCGGAGATGGTTTTTATTTTTTCTCTGAGGTAGTATTCACGCTGATTTTTTTCCATCTGCGATTCTACCTTATCTTCGATGTCGTTTTCAATTCTGAGGACATTGACCTCATTTACGAGCTTAGCATAAAGCTTTACTAGTCTGGCTATAGGATTAAGCTCAGATAAAAGCTCCTGTCTGTCCTTATAATTATGAATAGTATTACCTGCGATAATATCAGCTATTTCCGAGGGATTTTCCGAGAAAAATACTCTGGCTGCGATATCCTCCACATCTCTTGCCATAATCTGCAGATATTCGTCAAAGGCATCCTTTACCTTACGGATAAGAGCCTCTGTTTCAGTAGAATCATAATTTTTTACGGATTTACTTTTCTTTTCCTTTACATTCGCAGAGATATAAGGCGTAAATCCGATGTATTCATCAGCTGCCGCACGGCTTACACCCTCGACAACAACTCTCATAAAATCTGACTCCGGAGCCTTGATAACCTGCTTTATCGATGCGATAACGCCCATATCAAACAAATCGCTTTCCATAGGGTCACCGACGGAAATATCCTTCTGTGCAATCAGAAAAAGCTTCTGATCACCGTTCATAGCCTCCTTTATAGCGGCTATGGATTTTTTTCTTCCCACATCGAAATGAAGACGCATACCGGGAAAAACAACAATTCCCCTCAGCGCAACAGTGGGTATATTTTTATAAACTACATTAACTGCCATTTAATCAATTCCTTTAATTATATATCATTCAGTTGATTATACAACAATACTTAATTTAAATCAACAAAAATTATTTGAATTTTTGAACTGTAATATTAATTCAGCGCGGCCGATATTCCTTTGAGATTCCTTTCCATAAGCTCAATATAGCCTGTGCCGTTATTAAAATCCTCAGCTGAAACGGTATGGCAGGAATACAGCGTAAGCACCTCGGCACCCGTAGCTGCAGAAATAGTTTCAGCTACCTTGCCTGTGCTGAGATCCACCTTGAACACGACAGGAATACTGTCAGCCTTAACTTTATCAATCAGAGACGAAACAGTTACGGGATTCGCTTCTGCCTGAGCTGAACAGCCGGGAAATGCAGAAAAATACTCAAGGCCGTATCTTTCCGTGAGATATCTCAGAGGAAATCTGTCACCGATAATAATCGTACCGTAAGTACTGTTTTTTACTGTATTCATAAAATTATCATCCAGCTCTTTAAGCTTTGAAATGTACTCTTCGGTATTATCCTTATAGTAAGCCTCGTTTGCTCTGTCAGCCTCGATTACAGCCTTGCTGATTTCCTCAGTGATCGTTACGGCATTATAAGGTGAAGTCCAGACATGCTCATCATATTCAACTTCACTGTGATTTGCTGTGTGTTCGTGGCCCTCTTCTTCGTGGCTTTCTTCGAAAAGCTCTACAGCTTCCATCATTTTGACTGTCTTGATTTCCTCAGACACGGATTCCAAAATGACCTCTGCCCATTTTTCAGATTCACCGCCGCCGTACACAAATACATCACACTCTTTAATTTTCATAATATCAGAGGGTGTCGGCTCATAGGTATGGCTTTCTTCACCGGGAGAAAGAAGCATAGTAACCTCACCCTTATCTCCGACTATATTCCGTGCGAAATCATACTGTGCAAAGGCTGTCGTTACGACGGATATTCTGTCGCTGTCTCTGTTATATATTCCCGATGTACCGAAAACCATAACTACTATGTAAATCAGAGAAAACAATAACGCAGAGATAACGGAAAGAACCTTTGCCCGTGGCTTGTTTCTGCTCTTCAAAGCCTTGAACGCGGAAACGGCAGCAAAGAGATAAATATTGAAGCAGACAACAGACGCGCCTGTAGGAGCTTCGTATTTAACAGAAAGAACAAGTCCCGAAACGAAGCAGAATACCGATATAAGCGCACCGGAAATTATTACCCTTCTGAAGCTTTTACAAACCTTCATAGAGGTTACTGTAGGGAAGATGATAAGAGATGAAATCAGCAAGGCACCCATCATTCTCATTCCTACTACGATGGTTACCGCCGTAAGGGCAGAGATGAGCATATTATAAAGAGAGGTCGGAGTTCCCGTAGCCTTGGCAAAGCTTTCATCAAATGTCACGGCAAAAATTTCATTGTAAAAAATAATAAACAAAGAAATAACAATCGCTGAAAGAACAGTACTGATAATAACATCACTGTCCGTCATCGTAAGAATACTGCCGAACATATAATTATAGATATCAATGTTCATACCCGTAGTAAGTGAAGTAGCCATAACTCCGACAGCGAGCGCTCCCGTAGAAATCAGCGCAATCGCTGCATCGCCTTTCATTTTTCCGCTTTCGTTCATTTTCAAAAGCAGAAAAGCCGCGAAAATAACAATGGGTAATGCAAAATATAAGGGTGCGACATTGGCGGCACAGGCTATAGCCATAGCACCGAAGGCAACATGGGAAAGTCCGTCACCTATCATAGAAAATCTTTTCAGCACAAGACTTACACCGAGAAGAGAAGAGCAAAGGGAAACGAGAATTCCCACAACTAATGCGCGGGTTAAAAAGTTTTGGGTAAAAATCAGATTCAGAACCTCTGTCATTAAATCTCACCTCCGAATTTTCTGTACGTATCAGACGCAAGATACTCCACAACAGTACCGAAAAAGCTGCCAGTTTTATTAAGGTGAAGTATATGATCCGCATAAGCAACAGCAGAATGAAGATCGTGTGAAACCATAATAATAGTAACACCGAGCTCCTTATTGATTTTTCTTATAAGATTATACATATCCATCGTTACTATCGGGTCAAGACCTGTTACGGGCTCGTCAAGTAAAAGCATCTTTTTGCCTGCACAGAGAGCTCTCGCGAGTAAGACTCTTTGCTGCTGCCCGCCCGAAAGCTCTCGGTAGCATTTATTTTTTAATTCGAGAATATCAAGCTTCTTCATATTTTCGACAGCCATAGCCTTTTCCTTAGACGTAAAGAAAAAGCTCTTCCTTTTACGGGAAACGCAACCCGATAAAACTACCTCATTGACACTGGCAGGAAAATCCTTCTGAGCTGTAGTCTGCTGAGGAAGATATCCTATTTCCTTCCGTGAAAGTCCGTTCTCCATGTGAAGATGTCCCGACGAAGTCTCCTTAAGTCCGAGAATCGATTTGATAAGCGTGCTTTTGCCGCTTCCGTTCTCCCCTACTATGCACAGATAATCACCCTCGTTCACACAGAAGTTCAGGTTTTCTATGACACTGTTATTTTCGTAGCTGAGATTTACATTTTTACAACTGATTAATGGCATATTTATCTCCTTGGTTATTCAGCGCACTTTTCGCATAAGCCGTAAAGCACTGATTTTGAATTATCGACTCTGAAACGGTGATGCTCGTAAATGTGATCATTTACACTGTTTAAAAAATCACATCCGAGATGAAAAAATTCACCGCATTTAAGACATTTCAGATGCATGTGACTGTTACAATTCATATCTTCATCAATGTACTGATAAAGGGCGCTTTTGCTTATACCTCCCGTAATCTTTCTGATTTTTCCTTCATTAACGAGCTTTTCAACATATCTGTATACGGTCGTCTTTCCTACGGGAGTACCTTTTATTTTCAAAGCCTCCGAAATTTCGTCACAGGTAAACTGTTTTTCTGTGTTACCTTCAAAGAACTCAGAAATCAGCTTTTTTTGTTTCGTATTATATGTATTATTCATAAAGCACCTCCGAATCTGAAATTGAAATTCATTTTCAGATTATAATATTTTTGCTTTTCATTGTCAATAAAAATCCGTATTAAATTGAAATATTTTAAAATATGTGATATTATGTGTACATAAAAGGAGGTTTAATTTTATGAAAAACTTATTTTCTGTACTCTTAACTGCTACTACGGGAGCTGATGCTTCTGAACCGACTACCCTTTATAATCCTCTTCTGGACGAAAACGGTCAGTTTGTAGACGCGTCCGAAGCTGTCAGTAACATCGAATCATTATGGGAAAAATGGGACATCGTCGATAAGCTCATTTCAGCACTTCCTTCGATCATCATTGCTGTTCTGCTTGTCGTCGCCGGCTTCGTTCTCGCTAAGCTCGCTTCGAAAATCATCGTCAAAGCCTTAAGCAAAAATCATGTAGATCCGTCCGTTTATAACTTCATCAAACGGTTTGTTTCTGCAGGAATTAAGTTCATATTCTTACTTTTGGCTGTTTCTATGTTCTACGATGTAAATTCTATCTTTGTTGCACTCGGCGGTGCAGGTCTTGCTGCAGGTATCGGCTTACAGGACAGCGTGGCTCAGTTTGCCAGCGGTATACAGATTCTTATCAATCACCCCTTTAAAACAGGTGATTTCGTAGAGGTAAACGGTGTAGCCGGCTCTGTTTCCGATATCCGCTTTATGAATACGGTAATAAATACCCCTGATAATAAAAAGATAATTATCCCCAACTCTCACATTACCACCAACCATATCATTAATTATTCGGCAGAAAGCTCCAGACGAGTTGATCTTATGTTCTCGATAAGCTACACCGATGACATTCAGGTGGCAAAAAATGTAATTCTCGATGTAGTAAAAGCAAATGAGAAAATTCATAAGGATCCCGAGCCTGTAGTTTATGTAAACTCCCACGAATCAAGCTCTATATGCCTTGTCACGAGACTGTGGTGTTCAGGTGCCGATTATTGGGATGTATATTTCGCTATGCAGGAAGATGTTAAAATCGCATTTGATAAAAACGGTATTTCTATCCCCTATAATCAGATGGATGTACACATCATTAATAATTGAAAAATCAATATAATGTATCCAAATTGTGATTTTGCACAAAAGAGACAATAAATATTGAATATAATTCTATGGTGAATTTTATCTAAATCTATTGAAAAGTTCTCTAAAAACAGTAAAATATATAATGACAGAAGAATGTCGAAACAAGATGTATAATATTGGGGGTAAACCAAAATGTCTAATTCTTTAATCGAATACCTTGACACTATTCCGCAGGGCCGTCTCGGCATCATCGCTATGAGAGGCTGTGAAGAGCTCGCGAAAAAAGTCAGTGATCAGATTCTCGAATGCCGTGCTAAGTATGAGCAGGATGACGATAATCTTCATCTCAAGGGTTATCACAGAGATTCATATATCATCAATGCTGTTTTTCCGCGTTTCTCTACCGGTGAGGGTAAGGGCGTTATCAATGAATCTATCCGTGGCTATGACCTTTTCATCATTACCGATTGCTTTAACTACAGTGTAAAATATAAAATGTACGACCTTAAGGATGCAAACGGAGAGCCTCTTATGGTTCCGATGAGTCCCGACGATCACTTTGCTGATCTTAAGAGAGTTATCTCAGCGTGTGCAGGTAAAGCAAAGAGAATTACTGTTATTATGCCTATGCTTTATGAAGGAAGACAGCACAGACGTTCAGCAAGAGAATCTCTTGACTGTGCTCTCGCACTTCAGGAGCTCGAAAACATGGGTGTAAGCAACATCATCACCTTCGATGCTCACGATCCCAGAGTTCAGAACTCAATCAGAATTGGATTTGAAAGTGTATCCCCCACTTATCAGATGATTAAAGCTATCGCTAAAAGCCTTAATAACGATATTAAATTCAGACCCGAAAACACGATGATGATTTCTCCCGACGAAGGTGGTATGGGAAGATGCGTATATTATTCACAGGTTCTCGGTGTAGAGCTCGGTATGTTCTATAAGAGAAGAGATTTCACACGCGTCGTTGACGGAAGAAACCCCATTATTTCACACGAATTCCTCGGTGATAATGTAGAGGGTAAGGATGTTATCGTAGTAGACGATATGATTTCAAGCGGCGACTCTATGATTGACGTTTGTAAGCAGCTTAAAAGCCTCAAGGCAAAGAGAATATTTGTTTTCTCTTCCTTCGGTCTTTTCTCATCGGGTCTCGAGAGATTCGACAAGGCATACGAAGAAGGCATCTTCGATAAAATCTTTACAACAAACCTTATTTATCAGACACCGGAGCTTCTCACTAAGGAATGGTATTACTCAGTAGATATGTCTAAGTATGTCGCTCTCATTATCGATACACTTAACCACGACAGATCTGTAAGTCCCTTCCTTAATCCTATTCAGAAAATTCAGGAATACATCGATAAATACAATCTTAAATAATTAACCTTAAATAACAAAAATAACTGTCACAATTCGTGGCAGTTATTTTTATACCTTTAATAAAAACAGCGGTACATCCGAAAGAATGTACCGCATAGTTTAAAAATGATTATTCAGCAGCTTCAGCTTCAACAGCTTCGTCAGCTACTTCTTCTGCAACTGCATCAGCAGTCTCTTCAACCACTTCTTCAGCAGCTTCTTCAGTTTCTTCTACAACCTCAGGTTCGAGAAGAACACGGATTGAAAGGCTGATACGATGCTTATCGTAGTCGACATCAGTAATCTTAACTGTTACAACATCACCGATGGAAAGAACTTCCTTGGGAGATGCGATGTGACGGTTAGCGATCTGAGAAATGTGGATAAGACCTTCTACACCGTCGATGATTCTTGCGAAAGCACCGAATGTGGTGAGACCTACTACGGTAGCTTCAACTACTGAGCCAACCTCATAGTCTCTCTTAAAGATTTCCCAGGGATTGTCTTCGATTCTCTTATAGCCGAGAGAAATTTTTCTCTTTTCAGCATCGAGAGCCTTGATGTAAACCTTAACTGTATCGCCGACATTTACAACCTCTGAAGGATGCTTGATTCTTGTCCAGGAAAGCTCAGAGATATGTACCATACCGTCTACGCCGCCGAGATCAACGAAAGCACCGTAGTTTGTAAGTGACTTAACAGTACCTGTGAATTCCTGACCCTCTGCGATTTCAGCCCAGAAAGCTTCAGTAGCTGCCTTGCGCTCTTCTCTGAGAACAGCACGGACAGAGCCTACTACGCGCTTCTTCTGCTCGTCGAGATCGATAAGCTTAAACTTAACGGTCTGTTTGAGAAGCTGAGAGAGATCCTCATCCTTGCCGAGACCTGTAAGGGAAGCAGGGATAAATACTCTTGCGCCTAAGGGATATACGATTACACCGCCTCTTACAACTTCAGAAACAACTGCTTCGAGAACTTCGTCGTTTTCCTTAGCTGCTACGATGTTTTTCCATGATGCTCTTCTGTCATAAAGACGCTTTGAAAGCTTCATGGTGCCTTCATTATCATTTGTTTTCATGATAATGAGATTGAGCTCGTCGCCGATTTTGAGTTCCTTTGAAGGATCGGCTGTGGGATCATTGCTGTATTCTTCTACAGGGATGAAACCGGCGTATTTTCTGCCAATGTCAACTTGAATCTCGTTGGGTGCAATGCCAACAACAATACCAACAACATTGGGGTTATCACTTGTATCGTCAATGCTATCAACGGCTGCTAAGAACAGCTCCTGATCCTGTGTCTCCTTTGTGATTTTTTGTTCATTAAAGTTTTCGGTCATAATGACTTCAACCTCCTTTATTATACGTGCAGGTGTAGATGCACCTGCTGTTATACCTATATTACTGCATCCTGTGAAATCGATGCCGTAAAGCTCATCAAGCCTTTCGATAAGATGAGTTCGGCAATTTTCACTGCAGACATTTTTAAGCTTAACGGTATTTGAGCTGAATCTGCCGCCGATTACGAGCATACAATCAACCTTTTGCGACAATTCGTTAGCTTCTTCCTGTCTGTTTTGAGTCGCTCTACATATTGTATCAAAAGAAATCGAATTTGTACATACTTTTTGAATAATTTCTGCACATTTTTTCCATTCTTTTACTGAAAAAGTAGTCTGCGAAAGGAAAACAATTTCGCTTTTTTCTATATCGGAATTTTTATTCAACAAATCCAGAAGCTCTTCTTCATTTTTGAACACATAGGACTTTCCTCTGCAGTAGCTTCTGAATCCGCAGACCTCAGGATGATTTTCGTCTCCGGATATGAGTACGATATTATTTTCGGTCGAATGCTGCTTGACAAGCTTATGGATTTTCAGAACATAAGGGCAGGTAGCATCCGTGAAGCTTATCCCTGCTTTCTCAAGAGAAGCCACCGTCTCTTTAGTTACACCGTGAGCTCTTATAACAACCTCGCAGTCAGAAGGTACAGCTTCAGGAGAATCAACTATAACCACTCCCCTGTTTTCGAGATCCTCAATAACCTGAGGATTATGAATTATAGGTCCGAGCGTACAAACCTTATGCCCTTCATCGAGCATTTTATAAACCAGATTTACAGCTCTGTCTACACCGAAACAAAATCCGGCGGTTTCAGCTACCGTTATTTTCATTTTCAGCCTCCCATAAAGACTTGATTCTTTTCATTATCAGCTCAGAAGCAAAATCCAGCTCCTCTGACTTTTTCTTAACTCCGAAGCAGAATTCAGGATTTTTTATAACATCACCGTAGGATAAAACCAAGCTGTGCCATCGCGATGTATCCGAAGGACTCCTGTATATACAGACGGGAAGAACATCGGCACCTGTCAGTCGAGCAAGATAGGCAACTCCGTTTTTTGCTTCCGTAGGCGAAGAATTTCTTACTCTTCTACCCTCAGGAAAAATTCCGAGTGCCCAACCGTTATTAACTATCAGCTCCGCACGGCGGATAGCTGCTCTGTCGAAATAGTTTCTCTTGACAGGAAAAGCATTCATATTCCTCATAAAGACAGCCTTAAACGGATTCATAAACAGCTCACTCTTCGCCATAAAATGCACAGTTCTGGGACAGTTTGCTACTATTATTGCAGGGTCGGAAAAGGCTATATGGTTTGATGTAATAATAAGCGGACCACTCAGAGGAATATTTTCTTTGCCTTTTACTGTAAGACTTCTATAGGCGAACATCGACAGAGCCTTAGCGGCATATTTTCCGGCATAATAAATCTTATGCTCAATCGGCTTAACAGAATAATCAAAATACAAGCAAATCAATCCTTTGATTGTTTTTGATTATATTTTACCCTCAATAATGCTGATTATTAATTCAATTGACTCTTCTAAATTTATATCGCTTGTGTCAGCTAAAACAGCATCGTCAGCCTTCTTCAAAGGCGCGATTGCCCTGTGTGAGTCATTATAGTCGCGCTCAATCATATCAGCAAGAACATCATCGTATTTGGTTTCAATACCTTTTTCAGTCAGTTCGAGATGTCTTCTTTTTGCTCTTGCCTCAGGAGAAGCAGTAAGGAAGATTTTTACATCAGCATCAGGAAGAACTACCGTTCCGATGTCTCTGCCGTCCATAATACAGTTATTGCTTGCGGCAAGATTTTTCTGTAAATCGAAAAGATACTTTCTGACCTCAGGAACCGCCGATACTGCTGACGCTGCCATGGAAGCCTCAGGAGTTCTGATTTCCTTGGAAACATCCTCACCGCACAGGAACATTCTCTGCTCACCGTCAATAAATTTAAGTTCAATTTTAAGGTCATCTGTCAGAGTAGAAACAACAGATTCAGCATCCTTAACATCGGCACCTTTTCTCAAAGCATTAAGACCTACAGTTCTGTAGAGCGCACCGGTATCAATATAAATATAGCCGAGCTTTGCTGCGGCAGCCTTTGAAATAGTGCTTTTACCTGCACCTGCAGGACCGTCAATAGCGACATTAATTACTTTATTCATATTACTTTCTCCTTTTTTAAACACTTTCGCCGGCAAGTCTGCCCGTAGAAAATGCAATCTGCAGATTAAAACCGCCCGTATAGGCATCAACATCTATTACTTCACCGGCAAAATATAAGCCTTTGCACAGCTTTGACTCCATGGTTTTAGGGTCTATTTCTTTCGTGCTGACACCGCCCGAGGTTATAATAGCCTCTTCAATCGGTCTGAATTTCAGTACTGTTACCTTCATATCCTTAAGAATATTTACGAGCTTTCCACGCATATCCTTGGTAATCTGATTTACTTTAGTGGAGGGCTTTATACCCGAAAGCTTCACGATAACGGGTACGAGCTTTTTCGGCAAAAGAGCATCAAGAGCATTAATGAAATTCTTATTGGAATTTTCCAGGAAATCTCTCTGAATTCTTTTATCAAGCTGTTCGTATGAAAGAGCAGGCTTAAGATCGATATGTATTTCGTATTTTCTTTCCTTCATATTCTTCATGTGAGAGCTTGCACTGAGAATAAGAGGTCCCGATACACCGAAATGTGTAAAGAGCATCTCGCCGAAATCCTTATAAATTTCTTTATAGCTCTCCGTATCCGTTACGGTAATCTCTACATTCTTAAGGGAAAGACCCTGTAAATCCATACAGAAGCCTTCGTGACAGACGAGAGGAACAAGAGAAGGCTTTATGTCGGTTACTTTGTGTCCTGCCTGCTTTGCAAGCTTATATCCGTCACCGATCGAGCCCGTAAGAGGATAAGACGCACCGCCCGTAGCAACTATAACCTTATCGGCATAAAGCTCTTTACCGTCATCGAGAATGACGCCTTCGACCTTGCCTTCGCTCATAATAAGCTCACTTACGGTGCCTTTTATTCTTTTAGCGTCAGCATCCTGACTGAATCTGTTAAGAGCATCCACGATGTCAGAAGCCTTGTCACTTTCCGGAAAAACTCTGTCTCCTCTTTCAACCTTAAGAGAAACACCCATATCCTCGAAAAAATCAATGGTATCAGAAGGCATAAATCTAGAAAATGCACTGTAAAGAAAACGGCCGTTAGTCGGAACATTTGCTATAAGGTCATTAATAAGGTTAAAGTTATTTGTAACATTACATCTTCCCTTGCCCGTTATCATTACCTTTCGGCCCGGTTTATCATTTTTCTCGATTAAAACTACATCATTTCCGTTCTCGGCAGCGACACCTGAAGCCATAAGACCCGCGGCACCTGCACCGATCACTATTACTTTATTACTCATATATATACTCCGTAAAAATAAATCTTCGTCAATTATACAATATATACTCGATAAATTCAAGAGGTGAGCTGTATGTAAATTTTTCAAAGTTATTAATTTTTTTACTTAATATAATATTTTTTCAGAGCCGGCTTTTATAGACAAATCGTTTTTTTTATGATATAATAAATAAAAATTTTTTGAGGTGTAAAATGAACATAGCTAATAAATTAACAGTTTTCAGAGTTATTCTTGTCCCGTTTTTCGTAGTTTTTATGCTTACTGATTTTACGGCATATAACAGATGGATTGCATTCGCAATTTTCGTAATCGCTACGATAACCGATAAATTAGACGGAACGATAGCTCATAAATTCAATATGGTTACTACCTTCGGAAAGTTTATGGATCCTATTGCAGATAAGCTTCTCGTTTGCTCCGCACTTGTTTGTCTCACGGCGTCAGGAGAGGTTCCCGCCTGGGTCACCATTATTATAATCGGCAGAGAATTCGCTATCAGCGGTATACGGTTAATCGCAGCGGATAATGATGTGGCTATCGCCGCTACCTGGTGGGGCAAAAGTAAAACCATCGCTCAGATGGCTATGATAATAATTATACTTATGAATGTGCCCGCCTTACAGCTTTTTGGACAGATTGTGATGTATATTTCCGTGGTGCTGACACTGGTTTCTCTCGTTGATTATGTAGTAAAGAACAGAGAAGTTCTCGCAATCGAGGATAAATAAACGAGATAAAGAGTCTTTTAAGGCTCTTTATTTGTTTTTAATATTGACAAAAGGCAGATAATATTGTTAAAATATAAATTGAAATTTTATAATTTGGAAAAGGAGTAATAATATGAATAAAGGTAAGTTTTATATAACTACAGCTATTGCATATACTTCGAGAAAGCCTCACATCGGTAACAGCTATGAAATCGTTCTTACCGATGCAATCGCACGTTATAAGAGACTTCAGGGCTACGATGTGTATTTTCTCACAGGTACTGATGAGCACGGTCAGAAAATCGAGGAATATGCAAAAGCTGCAGGTGTTTCACCTAAGGAATATGTCGATAAGGTAGCCGCTGAAATCAGAGGAATCTGCGACACGCTCAACACAACCTACGATAAGTTCATCAGAACCACCGACGATTACCACGAAAAGGTAGTACAGAAAATCTTTAAGAAGCTCTATGACCAGGGCGATATTTACAAGAGTGAATACGAAGGTCTTTACTGTACCCCCTGTGAATCCTTCTGGACCGAGTCACAGCTCGTAGACGGTAAGTGTCCCGACTGTGGCAGAGAGGTAAAGAAAGCCAAGGAAGAAGCGTATTTCCTCCGTCTTTCCAAATACCAGAAACAGCTTGAGGATTACATCGAAAACAATGATGGCTTTATTTATCCCGAAAGCCGTAAAAAGGAAATGCTTAATAACTTCATAAAACCGGGTCTTCAGGACCTCTGTGTTTCCAGAACCTCCTTCAAATGGGGTATTCCCGTTTCCTTCGATGACAACCATGTAATTTATGTCTGGATTGATGCTCTTTCAAACTATATCACTGCATTAGGTTATGACCCCGACGGCTCAAGTGACCTTTACAAAAAGTACTGGCCCGCTGATGTTCATATTATCGGCAAGGATATCGTGCGCTTCCACACTATTTACTGGCCCATTATGCTTATGGCATTAGGCGAGGAGCTTCCCAAGCAGGTTTACGGTCACCCCTGGCTTCTCTTCGGCGAGGATAAAATGTCAAAATCTAAGGGTAATGTTATCTATGCCGACGAGCTTTCAAAGCTTATCGGTGTCGATGCCGTAAGATATTACCTCTTATCTGAAATGCCTCACGCTAACGACGGCTCGATTTCCTACAGCACTATTATCGAGAGATTTAATTCCGACCTTGCCAACACGCTCGGTAATCTCGTCAACAGAACCGTGGCTATGACAAACAAATACTTCAGCGGAACAGTTATGGCTCCCACCTGTGCTGATAATGTAGATGAAGAACTTAAGTCATTTGCTCTCGAAACCGTCAAAACAGTAGAAGACAAGATGGAAACCTATCACATTGCCGATGCAGTGGAAGCAGTTATGAATCTCGCCAAGCGCTGTAATAAATATATCGACGAGACTGCGCCCTGGGCTCTTGCCAAAGACGAAGCAAACAGAGAAAGACTCGGAACAGTTCTTTATAATCTTCTCGAGGGTATCAGATTTATTTCTGTTCTTCTCTCTTCCTTTATGCCCGAAACATCTAAGGCTATTCTCGCACAGATTAACTGTGACATCGAGGATTACGAGAGTCTTTCTACCTTCGGTGCGCTTAAGGCAGGCGGTACAGTAGGTACTGCTACTCCCCTTTTCGCCCGTATTGACGCTGAAAAAATGATGGAAGAAATCAAAGCACAGCAGGAAGCTGCTCAGAAAAATGAAAAGAAATTCAGCGAAATCGAAGGAATCGCACAGATAGGCATCGAAGATTTCGCCAAGGTAGATTTAAGAGTTGCCAAAATCACTGACTGTGAGCCGGTCAAGAGAGCGAAGAAACTTCTCAAGCTTACCCTCAATGACGGTACCGGCACCCCCAGAACGGTAGCATCAGGTATCGCTAAATGGTACAAGCCCGAGGATCTTATCGGTAAGAGCATTATCGTTGTTTCTAACCTTAAGCCCGCTGTTCTTTGCGGTGTTGAAAGCCAAGGAATGATCCTTGCTGCTGACTGCAGCGAAGAGGATGTAAAGGTTATTTTCGTTGACGGTATTCCCGAAGGCTCAAAGGTAAGATGATGTACAGAAATATATTTGACACACACGCCCATTACGATGATGAGCGATTTAACGAAGACAGAACTGAGCTTCTGTCTTCTCTTTTCAGAGGTAGCGTTAGCGGAATTATAAACTGCGGATGCGATCTGAAATCCTCGCTGAAAACTGTAGAACTTACAGAAAAACACTCTTTGGTTTATGGTGCTGTCGGCGTTCATCCTCACGAAGCAGAGAAAGCTACTGCTGAAGACCTAAAACAGATCAAAGAGCTTTATAAAAATGATAAAATTGTAGCTGTCGGTGAAATCGGTCTCGATTATTTCTATGACTTCTCACCGAGAGAAAGACAGATAGAGATTTTCCGTGAGCAGATTATAACTGCCAATGAACTCGGACTTCCTGTAATCATTCACGACAGAGATGCTCATGAGGACACAATGAATATCCTCAAGGAGTTGAAGCCAAAAGGAGTAGTCCACTGCTTTTCGGGTAGTGCTGAAATGGCTAAAGAGATTCTTAAGCTCGGTCTTTACATAGGTATCGGCGGTGCAGTTACTTTTAAAAACGCAAGAAAACCTGTGGAAGTAGTTGAGATTTTACCTTTAGACAGACTTCTGCTTGAAACAGATGCGCCCTATATGACACCTGTACCTTTCAGAGGCAAAAGATGTGATTCGTCACATATAGCGTATACAGCGGAAAAGATAGCTGAAATCAAAGGAATAGGCGTTCAGGAACTTATCAATAAGGCTACTGAAAATACTAAAACACTCTTTAATATTTAAAAAGAAGCGACCAAAATCGGTCGCTTCTTTCTCTACCCGAAAATTACATCCAAGCACATCATTAAAAGAAATCCTAAAGAAAAAATAAGAGTTATGCTCCCTTTTCTCTCTGTCTTTTCATACATATCGGGTATGAGCTGCTCGGTAACCACATAAATCATAGCACCTGCAGCATAGGAAAGGAAAAACGGAAGAGCAACTGCCATAAATTTCGACGCCAGAATAGCAATAACTGCACCCAATGGCTCTACGATACCTGAAGCAAAGCCCCAAATAAAAGTCTTCTTTCTGCTTTTATTCTCTGCCATCACAGGCATAGTGACTATAGCACCTTCGGGAATATTCTGCACAGCTATACCGAAAGCGAGTAGAAAAGCCGAAGTAAAATCCTTCACCCCATCCTGTGCCAGAAGCGAAGCGAAAACCATACCGACAGCCATACCCTCAGGAATGTTATGAACCGTGACTGCGATTAACTGCATAAGAGTTTTAGTGGCATAGGGAGTATATTTATCAAATCGGCTCAGTGACTTATCTATTATCCTGTCCGCCCATATCATCGAAGCTACACCCGACAGAAACCCCGTAACCGTCTGAAAGACTCCCCCGCCCTCCATTTCTACGGAAGGAATAATCAAACTCCACACACTCGCTGCAAGCATTATACCGCCGGCGAGTGCAGAAAGAATATTTTTTATATTTACAGAGACATCTTTTTTAATAAGAAAAATCGCAGATGAGCCCAACATAGTACCTACAAACGGTATCATTATACCTGTTAATATTTTCAGAAGCATATAATCACCTCATAATATAAACGCTATAACCATACTATGAGGTAAAAGAAAAAGGGTGCATTTGCACCCCAAACTGTTTTATCCGTTAATCTCTTTTGCTAAAGCCTTAATCTGCTCTATGTTTTCATTTTTTACTGCCGAATAAATCGAAACGGTAGTATCGGTAAAGGTAATATCCTTACTACTTTCGAACATTTTTTTCATTGTCTTAGCGGCAACAGGCATCCAGCTTCCGTTTTCCATAAGACCTATCCTTCTGTTTCTGTAACCTCTTTCCGTAAGCTCCTGGATAAAAGTACGCATAAACGGGAAAATTTCGCCGTTGTATGTGGTGGTAGCGAGAATAATCCTGCCGTAGCGGAATGCATCCTCTACAGCCTCAGCCATATCGTCACGCGCAAGGTCTGTAACAGCTACCTTAGGACAGCCTGCAGTCTTAAGCTCTTCAGCAAGAATTTCAACTGCCTTTTTAGTATTTCCGTAAACAGATGTGTAGAAAATACCGACACCCTCAGTTTCCACACCGTAGGATGACCAGGTATTGTAAAGGTCAAGATAATAGCCGAGATTTTCTTTGAGAACGGGACCGTGTAAGGGACAGATTATTTTTATCTCAAGACCTGCAGCTTTTTTAAGTACATTCTGAACCTGAGCACCGAATTTACCTACGATACCGAAATAGTATCTTCTTGCCTCGCATGCCCAGTCCTCCTCAGCATCAAGCGCGCCGAATTTACCGAAGCCGTCAGCAGAAAAGAGCACCTTATCATAGGAATCATAGGTCATAATAACCTCAGGCCAATGAACCATAGGAGCTGCGATAAAGCTAAGCGTATGATTACCGAGAGAGAGGGTATCACCTTCCTTGACTACGATTCTCTTTTCGGAAAAATCTGTCTCAAAATAGTTATACATCATTTTGAACCCTTTATCAGAAGAAACAATCACAGCATCGGGATAAGCACCGGAAAAATTAAATATGTTAGCCGAATGATCAGGCTCCATGTGCTGAACGATAAGATAGTCAGGCTTTCTGTCTCCTAACACAGCCTTAATGTTATTAAGCCACTCGTCACCGAAGCCTTTATCCACAGTATCAAGTACAGCTATTTTTTCATCAATAATGACATAAGAATTATATGCCATACCCTCGGGAACAACAAACTGACCTTCGAACAAATCAATGCTTCGGTCATTTACACCTACATACTTAATATCCTTTGTAACCATTTTTTAACTCCTTTATATTGAAATATTTTTAACCTAATAATACATCGAAAGCGAGCATCAGACAGAAGCCTGCAAGAAGAGAAAAGGTCGCTCCGCTTTCGTTTCCGTGAGCATGTGTCTCGGGAATCATTTCATCACTTATTACGTATATCATAGTTCCGCCGGCGAAGGCAAGAGCAAAAGGCAGAACCGCATTTGATAAGCTGACCGCAAAATAACCGAGAAGAGTACCGACAACCTCAATAACACCCGTCATTGCCGCCGCGATAAAGGTTCTTCCGTGACTCATTCCTGCCGCCAGCATCGGTGCGATTATTACCATACCCTCGGGAATGTTCTGTAAGGCAATACCCGCAGCA
The DNA here is from genome assembly GCA_017516315.1 of Clostridia bacterium. Taxonomy (GTDB): domain Bacteria; phylum Bacillota; class Clostridia; order Oscillospirales; family Acutalibacteraceae; genus UBA6857. The sequence goes on from JAFXDE010000046.1 coordinate 52,798, forward strand.
ATCATAATAGCATCATTGACATTACCCGTTCCGAAGCCGACACCTGCTGCAATTCCCTCCGGAAGATTATGAATGGCGATAGCAATAACGAACAGTAGTATTTTATTAAGCTGCTTCTGATTTTCGGGATGACTTTCTGCATCGACACCCGTAAGACGGTGAAGATGAGGAACAAGCTTATCAATAAGATTAATAGCTATAGCTCCGCAGAAAACACCTGCTACAGTAACCGGAAGCTTAAATTTACCTCCGTACTCAAGAGAAGGAACTATAAGTCCGATGACCGCCGCAGACAGCATAACTCCCGCTGCGAAGGAGAGAACGATATCACTGAATTTATGGCTCATTTTCTTAAAAATAAAGCCGAGCACAGCACCGATGACGGTAGCACCGCCGACACCGAGCGCAGTAAGCATAACCATCTGCATATAATCACCCTTTCAGATTATGATTTTAACACATTTATTAAAAAATAAAAATACAAATAAGTAACTTTTTAAAAAATGTTTTCTTTAATGGGAATTATTCCTCCGAAATCCGTCAAAGGAAAAGCGAAAGAAACTGTTTTCATCTTTCTGTCAGCTATGAACTGTTTTATTCTCTCGTAATCCCTATGCTGAGTAATATCTCCGAAGAAAATAATTTCATCCTTCGAAATTTTACCGCTTGCGCCTCCGATAAAGCCGTAATCGTGGCCCTTAAGGTAAACATCTCCCTTTCTGATTAAAAGGCAGTCAATGCCGTTTTCTGACGAATTACGCGCTATGGACTCATCATCGGTTATAATCGACCTTTCATCAACGACAATAACCGAGCATTTACAGTAGCCTTGATTTGTGTGTATCAATTTGAATCCCGCAAGCTCGGCTTCAACTGATTTGTCGAAAATCTTACTGTTGCCGATAAGCCTGTCCCCTATTACCGTATGATTTAAAATACAGTCACCGGGATAAGCACCACCGACCCGACCGTATGTTTCAGTGACATCCAATCCTGCCGCTGAAAGCTCTGATATAAGTCTTTTCTGACTCTTATCTACAATAATGCGACCCTTACCGAGATAAAAAGCAGAAAGGTCAGCGTGTCTAGAAACAGCTTCATCAGAAGAATTATTTTTTTCGGTATAATAAATCTCTGTACCTTTTCCCTTAAAAAAGTCAATCAGTTCTTCATTCAGTCCTCCGCAAATCAAGGCTGAAACTCTGCCTCGAGGAAGATTCGGCTCCTTTATAAAAGTACTCATAAAATTATAGCCTCAAATGCCTGTCTTATATTTCTGACACCGACAATTTCAATTTCCTTTTTAAGAGAGGAAGATATATTTTTTAAATTAGCATAAGGAACGATACATTTACTGAAACCTAATCTTGCCGCTTCCTTTATTCTTTGCTCACAGTGAGAAACACCTCTAATTTCTCCGGCAAGACCTACTTCACCGAAAGCAAGAACATCGTCGCGGAGTGCATAATCCTTAAGAGATGAAACCAAAGCCATAACTATAGTAAGGTCAAGAGCAGGCTCGTCCAGCTTCATTCCTCCGACAATGTTTATATATGCATCCATATTTCCGAAAAAGTATCCGCCTCGCTTTTCAAGCACAGCTATAAGCATAGCCAGACGGTTAAAATCGAAGCCGTTAGATATTCTTCTCGGATTTCCGAAGCCTGTCGCAGTAACCAATCCCTGAATTTCAGCCAAAAGCGGTCTGGTACCCTCCATAACACAGGCGACACAAGAGCCGGGAGTGTTCTTCGGTCTGCCGGAAATAAGCATCTCCGAGGGATTCTCTACCTCCTTTAGACCGGAATCGGACATTTCGAAAACACCTATTTCATTGGTAGAGCCGAAACGGTTTTTTACAGCACGCAGAATTCTGAAGGAAAGATTTCTTTCACCCTCGAAATATAATACAGCATCCACTATATGCTCAAGAACCTTAGGACCTGCAATATTGCCATCCTTATTTACATGACCGACTATAATTACCGGAATTCCGAGAGTTTTAGCCGTTCTCATCAGCAGATTAGAGGATTCTCTTACCTGTGTGACACAGCCCGGAGAAGAATTAAGCTCCGTGAAATTCATAGTTTGTATAGAGTCAACTATAACCAGGTCGGGACTTGTGGCATTTATATGCTCGCATACAGCCTGAACATCAGTTTCACAGAGAATAAACAGATTATCAGTTTTTACCTTAAGTCGGTCAGCACGAAGCTTAATCTGACTATAGGATTCCTCACCCGAAACATAGAGAATTTTTAGCTTTTTACCGAGCTGCTGACAAATCTGAAGAAGAATAGTAGATTTACCTATGCCCGGGTCACCGCTTAAAAGCACAAGAGAGCCCTTTACTATTCCACCGCCGAGAACTCGGTCAAGCTCACCCATACCTGTCTTGTAACGAAGCTCATTATCGTGTTCGATCTGTGTCAGCTGATAAGAGGTCACGCTTTTAGGCTTAAAGCGGTCAGAAGCCTTTGATTTGGAAGCTTCGGTTTGTCTTACCTCTTCCTCAAAGCTCGCCCATTCACCGCATTCAGGGCATTTTCCGAGCCATTTAGCGGTCTCGTAGCCACAGCTGCTGCATACATAAATGCTTTTCGTCTTCATTGCCATAATTTATTTCTCCTTCGGGTTTGCTTTCCAAATATTTTATCAGGCCGCTGACTATAGCTTCAGCCATTTTCTTTTGATAATCTTCATCCTTGAGCAGTTCACTTTCTTTTTCGTTGGACATAAAGCCGCACTCAACCATTACGGACGGCACCTTCGCGTGATAAAGAAGATATATGTCAGTGCCGCTTTCTTTTATCTGCCGCGTGTTATCAGTCTGAAGCTCTGATACAACAGCCTTCTGTATCTCGTCAGCAAGATATTCACTTTCAGGATTATTCTTCGAATAAAAAACCTGTGTTCCGCTGTATTTACTTTCCTTAAAATAATTCTGATGTATCGAAAGTAAAATGCAGTCTCCGTTTTCCTCTACGATTTTCATTCGGTTATGAATATCCGAAACCTTCTTTTCGCGCTGTGTAGAGGATGATTCATCATATATCATATAATCTCCTTCGCGGGTAAGAACTGTAGTAAAGCCCCGACCGAGAAGAAGCTCATTGATTTTCAGAGAAATTTCAAGATTAATCTTTTTTTCGAGTGTACCGTCTGAGGACTGAGTTCCACCGTCCTCGCCTCCGTGTCCCGCATCAATAACTATTACAGGCAAGGCCTCAGCTTTAGCGGAAACCGACGAATCAGAAAGTACACCGATGAAATTAAGCATTACGGTCAGAGAACCAAAAAGCAGAACCGTAACTGCAACGCTTAAAGCGTTTTTCATTCTGAAAGAAAAATATAAACCCTTTTTCATAATATCACCCAGTAAATTCTATGGTGATTTTTCGGTTTATATAACAGATATATTTTACAATAAAAAGGTTAAATAATCAATACAGAAAGATAAAAAAAGAGGCTGAAACCAGCCTCTTAATTCATTATTTGACTTCAACTCTCCAGCCGTAGGGATCTTCTCTTTTACCCCACTGAATACCTGTAAGCTCGTCATAAAGTTTTTGTGTAAGCTCGCCGATACCGCCGTTACCGATAGTCATTACATCATCTACATAACGAAGCTTGCCAACAGGAGAAACAACAGCCGCTGTTCCTGTACCCCAAACCTCTTCAAGAGTACCGTCCTTAGCTGCAGCAACGATTTCGTCTACAGAAATCTTTCTTTCCTCTACCTCATAACCCCATGCCTTGCAGACATTGATGATGGAATTACGTGTAATACCGGGAAGAATACTGCCGTTAAGAGCAGGAGTAATAACCTTACCGTTGATTTTGAACATAATGTTCATAGCGCCTACCTCTTCGATGTACTTTCTTTCTACACCGTCGAGCCAGAGAACCTGTGAATAACCGCTGTCGTGCGCTTTAACCTGTGCAATAAGGGAAGCAGCGTAGTTACCGCCCGTCTTTGCAAAGCCCATACCGCCCTTTACAGCACGTACATATTCATCCTCAATCCAGATACCTACGGGAGCAAGACCGCTTTCATAGTAAGCACCTGAGGGTGAAAGCACGATGATGAAAAGGTATGTCTTTGAGGGAGCAACACCGAGGAATTCATCAGTCGCAATTACAAAAGGACGGATATAAAGAGATGTACCTTCATCTGAGGGTACCCAATCTCTGTCGATGTCAACTACTGCCTTTACAGCGTCAACGAAAACATCCTCGGGAATTTCGGGAATGCAAAGTCTTTCGTTAGAAGCATTTGCTCTCTTAGCATTCATATCAGGACGGAAAAGATAAATCTTATCATCCTCACCGCGATAAGCCTTGAGGCCCTCGAACATTTCCTGTCCGTAGTGGAAAACCATAGCACTGGGAGCAAGAGAAATATTACCGTAAGGCTCTATTCTGGCATCGTGCCAGCCCTTGCCTTCCGTGTAGTTCATTATGAACATGTGGTCTGTAAAAATGTGGCCGAAGCCAAGCTTCTCACCCTTAGCAGGTTTAGCCTTAGGTGAAGCAGTTCTGGTAATTTTGATTTCCATTTTATACACCTCTTAATTAATAATCATAGCCTGTTTTAAGCGCCTTAAGGTTAATTTCCGTAAGACTTGCCTTTTTGGGAGGAACCACCTTTTTAAGAACACTGTCAGTTCCGTCAAAGGAGAATATATCACTTTCCTTGATAAGCTTACCCATAAGAATCATATTAGCAAGAGTTGAGAACCCTTCATCATTTGCCATCTTCGTAGCAGGAACAGAGAAAACCGTAACATCGTCTCTTTCGGGTGTTTCGCCGATAAGAGTAGAGTCGATAATAATGATACCGCCCGAAACTACATCGTTTTCGTACTTTTTAAGTGAAGGAAGGTTCATAGCTACGAGACAGTCAGGAGCAGTAACGATAGGAGAACCGATAGGCTCATCGCTCACGATTACGCTGCAATTAGCTGTACCGCCGCGCATTTCGGGACCGTATGAAGGAAGCCAGGAAACCTGCTTGCCGTCTAAAAGTCCCTTATATGCGAGAAATTTACCTGCGAAAAGAACACCCTGACCGCCAAAACCGGCAATTAAAATCTGTGTTGTACTCATTGTGTCCCCTCCTTATTCAGCCTTATTTTCAGCATCTCTGTCTTTATAAACACCTAAGGGATAATAAGGAATCATCTTTTCCTCTACCCATTCAAGTGCCTTCTCGGGTGTCATACCCCAGTTTGTCGGGCAGGTAGAAACAACCTCGATAAGAGAGAAGCCTTTTTTGTCTATCTGATTCTGGAAGGCCTTTTTAATAGCCTTCTTTGCATTTCTTACATTCTTAACATTGTTAACTGCTACTCTTTCGATATAGCCTGCACCGTCAAGCTGTGAAAGCATTTCACAAACCTTTACAGGGAAGCCGCAATGATTTGTATCTCTTCCGTAGGGAGAGGTCTGAGTAACCTGTCCGGGAAGTGATGTGGGAGCCATCTGGCCGCCTGTCATACCGTAAATAGCGTTGTTAACAAAGATGATAGTAATATTTTCATTTCTTGCGGCTGCGTGAACGGTTTCAGCCATACCGATAGAAGCAAGGTCACCGTCACCCTGATATGTAAACACGATGTGATTATCGGGATCTGAACGCTTAATACCTGTAGCGACTGCGGGAGCTCTGCCGTGTGCTGCTTCGACCATATCGCAGGTGAAATAATTATAAGCGAGAACAGAACAGCCTACGGGTGCAACACCGATAGTCTGACCCTCTATACCTAATTCGTCGATAGTTTCGGCTACAAGACGGTGAATAATACCGTGTGTACAGCCGGGGCAATAATGAAGAGGAACATCAGCAAGTGATTTGGGTTTATCAAATACTACCATTATTTTGTACCTCCTTTGGAATGTGATTTAATAGATTCGAGCACCAATTCGGGTGAAGGAATCATACCGCCTACTCTGTTGCAGAGATAAACAGGCTTTTTGCACTCTGAAGCGAGTCTGATATCTTCGATCATCTGACCCATAGAAAGCTCTACAGAGATAAAGCAGTCAACCTTATCGGCTGCTTTTCTGAAAGCAGCATTTGGGAAGGGCCAAAGAGTAATAGGACGGATAAGACCAACCTTGATACCTTCTTTTCTGGCGGCATTTATGGCGTTTTTAGCTACTCTTGCCGCAATACCGAAGGCAGCTACACAAATTTCGGCATCATCCATCATATATTCTTCGAACATAACCTCGTTTTCTTCTACAGTCTTATATCTGTCATATCTTTCGAAGTTAAGTCTTTCCAGCTCTTCGGGAACAAGAGAAAGGGAATTGATAATATTCTTCTTTCTTTCACACTTAGTACCTGTAACAGCCCAGGATTTATCGTATTCATTGATTTCGGGCTCTTCGAGAGAAACAGGCTCCATCATCTGACCCATAGTACCGTCAGCGAGAATCATGGAAGTCATTCTGTATTTCTCGGCAAGGTCAAAGCCCTTGATAGTAAGGTCAGCCATTTCCTGTACTGAAGAAGGAGCGAGAACGATCATTTTAAAGTCACCGTGTCCGCCGCCCTTTGTAGCCTGAAAATAGTCAGACTGTGAAGGCTGGATACCGCCGAGGCCGGGGCCTCCGCGCTGAACATTTACTACAAGTGCAGGAAGGTCACTGCCTGCGATGTAGGAAAGACCTTCAGCCTTAAGGGAAATTCCGGGGCTTGAGGAAGAGGTCATAACTCTTTTACCTGTACCGGCGACACCGTAAACCATATTGATAGCGGCAACTTCGCTTTCAGCCTGAAGGAAGCAGCCTCCGATTTTAGGCATCTTCTTTGCCATATAAGCGGCGATTTCCGTCTGAGGAGTAATAGGATAACCGAAGTAATGACGGCAGCCGGCTAAAATAGCGGCTTCAGCAATAGCCTCGTTACCTTTCATAAGAACTTTTTCAGCCATTTTCAGCACCTCACTTTTCTACCTTGATAATGCAGTCGGGACACATAGTTGCACAGAAGGCACAGCCTATGCACTTGGATTCATCTGTCATCTCTGCAGGTGAATGACCCTTTGCATTGATTTTGTCTTTAGCGATAACAAGAATTTTTTTCGGACACGCAACTACGCATAAGCCGCAGCCCTTACACATATCAGTATTAAACGTAACTTTAGGCACAATAATACCTCCATTTAAAATAATTTACTTTGTAATTCAAGAGGAAAAATTTCTTTTCCGCTTTTTTTCAGCTGCTCGTAAAGCTTCTTTTCACAGCTCGTAAACAGCAAAGGAAGACCGCTAAGCTCAGAAAGCTTTTCCGCCTCGGAAAAAGTAGAAATCACATCTTCTCCATCCGTAGCCTCACCCAAATTCGAATTATTTACTATAGAAGTAAATCTGAGCGAGGATGCAGCCTCTATTTCCTTCATTACCTCAAAGGCTTCTTCCGCCTTTCGTGTGAGAGGACGGAAGAAATTAGCAACGAAGACCATTTCGTAATCGCCTTCCTCACGGATAAAGGGCGCAAATCTACCCAAAGCGACAGCACCTGCATCGTCACCGCCGATATCCATAACTGCACGGTATCTTTTATCGTTTACAGCACGGTACATATCCTTAGGCAAGGAGGGAATGTCAAGATTTGTATTGGCAAATTCGGAGCAAATTAGCTCTATCCCCTTTTCGGAAAGCTCTCTTTCACTGTCCTTAGTACGGAAGTAAGGATTAACTATGTCGAGATCAGCGATAAGAACGGGAAAGCCTTCTCTCTTAAGCTTAATCGCATAGTTGACGGCAATATTTGTTTTACCGCTTCCGTAATGACCTGCAAAAAGAATTATTCGTTTGTTTGTCATAACAACATAACCTTTATTATATTACAATTATTAATGCTTTTCAATATTTTACAGGAAAATATTAAAGTTTATTTCTCTGAATCTTACCGCTGATTGTTTTGGGAAGCTCATCGCGGAAGACAACGATTCTGGGATACTTATAAGGAGCAGTATTCATCTTGACATAGTTCTGAATTTCCTTTTTAAGCTCCTCTGTAGGCTCTGTTCCCTTTGTAAGAACGATGCTTGCCTTAACTACCTGGCCTCTGATTTCATCGGGAGCAGCAGAAACACCGCATTCGAGAACATAAGGAAGCTCCATAATAACATTTTCGATTTCGAAGGGTCCGATTCTGTAGCCCGATGATTTGATAACATCATCGATACGGCTTACATACCAATAGTAACCGTCTTCATCACACCAAGCCGTGTCACCGGTATGATACATATCGTCATACCATACTTCGTCAGTTTTATCCTGGGCGTTATAATAGCCCTTGAAGAGACCGCAGGGAATCTTTTTATCGGTTCTGACTACGATTTCACCCGTCTCGCCTATGGGACATTCATTTCCGTCCGGGTCAACGATAGCTATATCATAGCAAGGAACAGGCTTGCCCATAGCGCCCGGCTTGGGAGTAGTACCGACAAGGTTCGCAATAGTAAGGGTGGTTTCAGTCTGTCCGAAGCCTTCCATAATTACGAGGCCTGTAGCCTTATGGAACTGGTGGAATACCTCGGGGTTAAGCGCCTCACCTGCAGTAGTTGCATATCTTATGGAAGAAAGATCATATTTGGAAAGGTCTTCCTTAATGAGCATTCTGTACATCGTGGGAGGAGCACAGAAGGTAGTAATCTGATACTTGGCGAACATCGGAAGAATATCAGATGCATCGAATCGGTCAAAGTCATAGGTGAAAACTGCACCTTCGCACATCCACTGACCATAGAACTTGCCCCATAAAGCCTTTCCCCAGCCTGTATCAGAAATGGTAAGATGCAAATCGTTGGGCTTTATCGAGTGCCAATATTTAGCAGTAATAAAGTGACCGAGAGCGTACTTGTAGGAGTGAGCTGCGATTTTAGGGTAACCCGTAGTTCCCGAGGTAAAGAACATAAGCATCGTATCATCACCGCAGGGGCTGTCGGAGTTTCTGTCATATATGCTTCTGAAAAGCTTGTATTCCTTATCGAAGTTATGCCAGCCGTCTCTGTCGGCGCCGACAATAATTCTGTGTTTGAGACCGTCATACTTTTCTGCTGCTTTTTCTATCTGAGCAGAGGTCTGTCCGTCAGCGGTGCAGATAATACCGGAAACACCAGCTGCTTCAAATCTGTATTCATAGTCATGCTCAACAAGCTGATTTGTGGCAGGAATGATAATAGCACCGATTTTATGAAGTGCAAGTGCACAAATCCAGAACTGATAGTGACGCTTAAGGACAAGCATAACTCTGTCGCCCTTTTTGATGCCGAGGCTGATAAAATAGTTAGCCGCACGGGCAGATTCCTTTTTCATATCGTTATAAGTGAATCTTCTTTCAGTCTTGTCACCCGAAATATGAAGCATGGCAAGCTTATCAGGGTACTTATCAGCTACAGCGTCAACTACATCAAAGGCAAAGTTGAATTCATCCTCGTTCTTATAATCGAGCTTAGTGAGAACTCCCTTTTCGTTCTCCTCGGTTTCGATAAACTTCTTAACAACAAGCTCATGCGAAACCTTAGTGGAAGAAAGATTTTCCTCAGCTTCGGTTTTTATAACGTTTTCTTCACCGGCTACTACGACGGCGATAAAGGTGCAATCCTTACCGTCCACTGCAATCATACCGTGAGGTGTAGAGCTATTGTAGTATATACTGTCGCCTTCACCGAGAATCTCAGTGTGATTACCGACTCTGACCTTAAGCTTACCTGAAAGAACATAGTCAAATTCCTGACCGCTGTGTGTCATTGTTTTGATAGGTTTGTCCTGAAGCTCTTCCTTGTAGTCATATTTGGCGAGATAGGGCTCAGCAAGCTTCTTTCTGAAAAGAAGGGCGAGATGGTTAATTTCGATACCGTCTTCCTTTGAAGTGATTTTGCCCTGGTCCTTACGGGTTACAACATAAGACGAAAGGTTACTGCTTCGGCCTTCGAGAAGGTCGGTTTTGCCTATATTGAAAACCTTCGCACATTTGTGAATGAAGGAGAAGGGAAAATCAGCGGTACCCTGCTCATAGGAAATATACTGTTCGACACTGATATCCACCTTATCAGCCATTTCCTCAGGTGTATAGCCTGCAATTTCTCGCATTTCCTTGATTCGGAAAGCAACTTCTTTAAGCTCATTATTCATTTTATTAAGTTCCATAAATCTGTCTCCTTAATAATTATTTTTTCAAAAATAAAAACCCGTCTCAAAGAAAACTTTGAGACGAGTATAATCACAATACCCGCGGTACCACTCAAATTGCGGAAGGTCCGCCCCTTCAAGCTCTGACAAGCTCTATGCACTGACGTAGCATTCACGGAAAGAACTACTGCTGTTTCGCCCTTTCGGCTCAGAAGTGATGGGATCCGAAATTTCACATTACCGACCTTCCAGCACCGTCGGCTCTCTGTTAATGCTCCCTTTCATCCGTCTTCGTCATAGCCTTTATATTTAATTTGAAAAGATTTTAACACTTTAAAATGTCTTTGTCAATATTATTATTAAAAAAAATCTAAGAATCAGAAAATTTTCTTTTTATCTATACCGAAAAGTCTGACTGCATTTCCGTAAAGAATTTTTTCGGTTTCTTCCTCGTAAAGTTCGAGGCCGCTGAAAAACTCAAGCTCATTCTCATATCGCCACATCGGAAAATCGGTAGCAAATAAAACCTTATCAGCGCCGTATGCCCTTATAAATGATTTCGCCTTTTCGGGGGTAAGCGAATAAAAAGAGGAGGAGCAATCCACATAAAAGTTCGGGTATTTCGAAAGCTTTTCTACAGCTTCATCCCAAACAGACCAACCGCCGAAATGCGCTCCTATAACAGTCAGCTCGGGATATTTTTCGAGAATTCGAGCCATTCTGTCGGGATTAGAAAAATCGTATCTGTAGTCACCTGTATGTAAAAGAACAGGAACCTTACCCGAGCACAGCTGATAAATACGCTCACAACGCTCGTCATCAATCGCTATTTTCTGAAAATCCGCATGAAGCTTGACACCCTTTAAGCCCAGCTCTGTCAAATGAGCAAAATCCTCTTCCATATTGTCGGAATCGGGGTGAAGAGAGCCGAGACCCGTCATCATACCACAGCTGTTTTTTACCGTATCGGCAATAAACGAGTTAATCGACTTAACCTGACACGGCGTAGTAGCGACGGAAAAAACAATAAAATGCTTTACACCGTTTTCAGCTCCTTTTTCAATCAGAGTCGATTTTCTGCCGTCATAGGTCATATCAATATCATAGAAATTCCCTATATTCTCTACAGCCTTATCGGCTATCTTGTCCGGATAAATATGACAGTGGCAGTCAATTATAGGATAATTCAGTTTCAATTTATCACTCTTTTCTGATTCTATGCAACTATTAAGGCATCCCCGAAGAAGATGCCTTAAATAAATTTATTTGGTACCGAAAATTCTGTCGCCTGCATCACCGAGGCCGGGTACGATGTAGCCCTTTTCGTTAAGCTTTTCGTCGAGAGCCGCACAGTAAACATGGACATCGGGATGAGCCTTGGTAAAGGCTTCTATTCCCTCGGGTGCAGCGATTATGCACATAAATTTGATTGAACGGGGATGTCTGAGCTTAATCTGAGAAACAGCATCGATTCCGGAGCCGCCTGTAGCGAGCATAGGATCGACGACAAATACATCTCTTTCTCCTATATCTTTAGGCAGCTTACAGTAATACTCGACAGGAGTGAGAGTCTCTTCGTCTCTGTAAAGACCTATATGACCTATGCGGGCAGAAGGAACCAAAGAAAGGATACCCTCGACCATACCGAGGCCTGCACGAAGAATGGGAACGATAGCGAGCTTTTTACCGCAGATATGCTTTGCAGTCATTTTACATATAGGAGTTTCGATTTCGACGTCCTCCACAGGTAAATCTCTCGTAGCCTCATAGCCCATAAGAGTAGCTATCTCAGAAACAAGCGCTCTGAAATCCTTTGAGCTTGTATCTTTATTACGAAGAATAGAGAGCTTATGCTGAATCAACGGATGGTCAAAAATTGTTACATTGCTGTTCATTTAAAAAATCCTTCTTTCCTACATATTTTCTTCAAGAATATTATACACTTAAAATCAAATAAATCAAGATTTTAAATTTAAATATTTTATGCTTATAAAAAATCAGAGCTTATCCGTAAGACTCGCTCTGATTCGCGCTGAAATAATTTAAAATCCCTTTAATATAAAACGAAAGTACATTTGATTATTGTTCACCTGTGTTTTTCTGCTTTTCCTTAAGCATTTTATTTAACTGCTTAGTTTTTCTCGTTGTTACTGAATAGATTATTATCCAAATTATCAGATAACCAATAACAAATATGCCCGAAAATACCAAAACAGGCATCATCCCCCATTCAAGCCAATTATTCACAATATAGGTTACAAGATAACTGATATACAGAACAACGCCGTGAATAAGAATCGAAACCATAAGAGGTAATCTTTCTATCTGATAAAAAGCATTCATACCGCCGGCTATAAATGCCAGCAGAGCTACAGAAAAGATGCCGATACAGACCTGATTTACAGTAAGTGTATGAACATCTGAAGTTCGCTGTAATATCAGATATACTATTCCTAAAATTACAGGACCAATGCCGCAGGCTGTCAGACCGCGACGGATAAATTCGTAAATGAAGCTTTTCATGCTCTTTCGTACCTCCTTTTGATTTGTGAAAAACAGCGTCTGGAAACATAATCACGGTAACCGCATTTAAAAACTGCGTCTACACCGCCGCTGAACACCGCATCAAATCGCAGAATACGGTGCTCATTGGCGAGAGTGGATTTGTTAATCCGTATAAAATAAGAAGGCAGTATATTCTCAAGCTCACGAAGTCTGTCCTTCAGCAAAAAACGCTTACCGTCAGTGTCAATGGCTACCACCTTTTTATCAATCACGGTAATACATTCTACATCTGAGAATAAAAGCTTTTTCATCTCGTCCTCTCTGTAACCGATAATACTGTCCGGTCCCGAGTAGCTGCAGACAAGGTTTTCTATCTGTTCAGTAAGAGAAGACGGAGCGTGAACTTTCGCAATTATTTCTTCATCAGAATTTTTATCAATAATCAGTTTGTATTTCATAGAATCAGATCCTTATTGTTTTTTCATTTGTCTGAGAAAGCACAGCACGCTTATCAAAGAAACAAAGACAATGTAAAAAATTACAGGCAGAGAATGGCTTAAGGCAAGGTCAAATCTACCGTTAAGCAAAGCTTTTTCTGCTTCAACAGCGTGTACAAAAGGCAGAATTTCCGCTATTTTCTCAAAGCTGCCTCCGACTAAGCTCAAATCAAACCATACCCCCGAAAGCCACGCGGACAGATTAGTAAGCAAAGCACCGCAAATACCTCCGACCTGCTTGACGCCTAAAAGGCTTCCGAATAAAAGGCCTAAAGAAATATTGAATAATGCTATCGGTATTATTCCTATTATAGCATAAATTATATTAACGCTGACTGTCAAGCCTAAAGGTATAGCAAACAGATAGCATATAACCGTCTGCCCGACAGCGACAGGTAAAAGCGGAAGCATATAACCAAGTATAAAATCGAAGGCTGTAAGAGGAGTCGTATATAATCTTTGTAAAAGTGCGCTTTCACGGTCTTTTGCCACTAAAGTCGCGGAAAAAAGCGCCATAAAGGATAAGCCGAATACGGTAATACCCGGTGTAAGTGTATTAATTTCAAAGAGATTAACCGGTACATTTGCCTGTATAGCACTGAGAAGAACAAGCAAGACTAACGGAAATCCTAAGCCAAAGAAAAGATTTACGGGGTCGCGCATAATCTCCTTGATATTTCTTTCAGCAAGCGTTAACATTCTCATCTGATTCCCTCCTTTACTACAGAAAGAAAGGCAGATTCCAATTCAGCCGTCCCGGTTTTAGCTTTCAATTCTTCTACAGTGCCTACCTCAAGCAGATTACCGTCTCTCATAATACCTATACGGTCAGAAAGTGCTTCAGCCTCCTCCATATAATGTGTAGTAAGAATAATGGTAGATTTGCCCTTTAAAGACTTTATCGTATCCCAAAGCTCGTTTTTCGAAATAACATCCAGGCCGAGAGTAGGCTCATCCAGAAACAAAATTTGCGGCTCATTAATCAAAGCCATAGCGATACTGACACGGCGCATAAAGCCTCCCGACAGCTTTCCTGCCTTTCTGTTAATTACAGCTTCTAAGGATAACTGCTCTGTAAGCTCGTTTATTCTTGACTTTGATTTCACCTTCGAAAGCTTGTGAATTCCGCAAATCAGCTCAAGATTTTCTTTTACGGAAAGATTTGGTGCTACCGCGGTTTCCTGCGGCGATACACCTATCAGGCCCTTTACCCTTTCAGGCTCATCAATAATGCTGTTCCCTCCGAGAAAGGCATCTCCGCCTGTCGGCTTGGCTATGCAGGTCAGCATTTTAATAGTCGTGGTTTTTCCTGCACCGTTAACACCCAGCAGCGAAAACAATTCACCCTTATTAATTTCTAAATTAAGCTTGTTTACCGCTGTGAGGTTTTTGTATTGCTTTGTCAGATTAACTGTCCTAATTTCTTGCATTTATGATAGCCTCCTTTTATTTTACAGCTTCATAATAGCAGAAACAAAAGAAATTTTGCAGATTTCCGGCTCTTCGGTTTGTTTCAGTAACTAATCGGTAATCAGGCCATTTAAACATTATAAAAAAATAAGAACCTACCGTAAGATAGGTTCTTTAAGCTGGTTGCGGAGACAGGATTTGAACCTGCAACCTCCGGGTTATGAGCCCGACGAGCTACCGGGTTGCTCCACTCCGCGATATATCACTCTCTCAAGTGCTTAGTTATTATAACAGATACACTTGAGAAAGTCAATAGCTTTTTTTGAATTTTTTGAGTTTTTTATTTCATTCTGTTAATATTATATGAGGACAGGAAGACTATTATTCGCTTTTTTGCTTATCTGATTTTTTCTTATCCTTATCATTCTTTTTAGTTGTTTCCTTATCCTTGTCTTTTTCTTTATCTTTTTCAGATTCATCCCAAACAGAAAGAATAATCTCTGTTCCCTTGTCAAACTCGAGACCGGAAACCTTATCCGTCATTTCAACGATGCCCGCTTCGTGAGAGCCGTCATTTTCCAAAAGGACCTTTTTAACCTTAAAGCCTTTATCCTTCAGCTCTGATTCGGCATCGGCAAACTGAAGACCGATAACCTCGGGAAGCTCTACCTGCTCTGCGCCACGGCTGATTACGAGCTTAACGGTCGAGCCTGCAAGAACACTTTCACCCTTGACCAAATCCTGACTGATAACAGCATTTTTGTCCACCTTATCATTATACTCGAAGGAAAACTCGAATTTGAAATTTTTACTGAAGGTTGAATTGGTTGTTATGCTGTCATAGGTATGAGATGTAAAATCCGGCACCGTTACATATCTGTTTACGGGAGCCGCGGCCTGAACATCATCAGTAGTCGCCGTAATTTCCGTGTTTTCCTCTGTCTTGTTCATAGGAAGAAAATCAAAGGATGCGAAGATATCGTTCAGCACGGGAACATCATAATTTTTATAAAGAACGGTAGTATACAGAATGCAGAAAATTATCATACAAACCACAACTACAGCGGTAAATGTACCGACGGCAAGAACAGCAAGAGAGGAATCCTTACCCTTTTTCTTGCCTTTAGCCGAAGGCTTTTTACCGGAAGGTGCTGCAGAATTTTTTACCGCTTTTTTCTTATCAGATACGGCGGCGCCGCTTCTGACAGGGGCATTCGCAGAATGTGTTCCGGACTGATAAACAAGAGAATAAAGCTCTGTTACCGAACGGATTCGGTTTTCTTTGTTTACAGCGAGGCCTCTTATGAAGGCATTTACGGAATTTTTAGGAAGAGAAGCTGCCACAGCGGAAGGAATCACCATTTCATCCTTTACTGCTCTGTCGGTTGCCTTAGGCGGAACAGCTCCAGTTATGCAGTAATAAATGAGCGACATAAGAGAATAAACATCGCTGGAGGTTTCTGCCACTCTGTTTTCACCGTAAAGCTCGAGAGCTGAAAAGCCGTTAACGGGAGCTTTAGCAAGATAAGCGTTTCCCGAACAGCATTCAGGGATAGAGAACGCTGTTATATGCAATTTCCCGTCAGAGCCTACATGAACGCTCGAGGGAGAAATGCTTCCGTGAATAACACCTGCTCCGTGAAGCTTTTCCAATGCAGTGAAAATACCCTTGAAGGCTGACTGTGCTTTTTGCCAGGGTAAGGGCTTTTTAGTTTCCTCGAAATAAGCTTTAAGAGATATACTGTCTGAATATTTGCAAACAGTATATACGGTACCGTTATAGTCGAGAATATTCCTTACGGCAGGAAGAGAAGGCTCACTCATTATCGAACCGATAGCCTTCCACATAGAAATAAAGCTTTGCAGACAGGAGCCGAAAATTTCTTCGCATCCCAATCTTATACTGACAGTGCAGGCATCCTGTTCCCTTTCGGTAATTTTAACAGGATAAAACTCATGGACAGATACGACCTCCTCTGTCTCTGTGTCAAGGCCGATATAGGTTATCGAATCATTTGCCATGGAAACAGCTCTGCCGATAAGATAACGGTCGGCGATAAAAGTGCCCTTCGGCAGACAAGGATAGTGCTGGACGGTTTCTTCATTATAATAACAATGCGGACATACAGAAGCATCCATATCTATTTCCTTCATACATCCCATACAGTATTTTTTATTTTCAGTCATTGGATTTACCTCCTGACTCTTTTTTTACGATAAAATATTTTACAGCATTTTTGAAAAAAAGTCAAGAAAAGAGATTATGGCGTTTATATTTATCTCTAAAGGTAAAACAAATCACTTACTGATAACTGCCGTCAAATTTTTCGTAGTTCTCTAAGTATCTGTCAGACACAGCGCAAACATAAAAGTAAGCATATCTCTTATTATTCGGGTCGGAAGAA
This sequence comes from Clostridia bacterium, assembly GCA_017516315.1. Taxonomy (GTDB): domain Bacteria; phylum Bacillota; class Clostridia; order Oscillospirales; family Acutalibacteraceae; genus UBA6857. The sequence goes on from JAFXDE010000046.1 coordinate 69,764, forward strand.
TAATAACTGACATAGAATCTGTAGTACGGTAAATACAATTCAGGGTTGCCGTCAGTATAGTAAATAAGGTCAACATCTGCTATTGCTTTATCCGAAAGCTTACCTCCTGCAACCTGACTTTCATCTGCTGATGAAGCATACTCACCTTTCAGAAGCTTTTTCTGTGCCTCTTCCGGAGTAATTATTGGATAGTCGCCTATTTTCACGGATGATGAAATTAAATCCCGGCTCCTGCTGTTAGTATACAGCTCATCCTTAACCTCGTACAGGCTTTGCAGATTAAATGCAATGATATTATCCGCAAGAGCCTCGTGCTTACAATAACACCGTTTTTCTTCAGAATACACATCTCCGTCAACCGAATACTTTTTATAAACACCGCTTATCATTTCTGATTCGCTTCCGAAGCTGTAGAGGCTGTGGCGAGATAAAAGATGCTCATATTCCTTTTTTATACTGAAGCTGATGCCTGCTCCGTTGGTTGAGACCTGACCTTGCTCTGTCTGAAGGATATAATTATAAACTTCATTTTCTTCCTCACCTGCAACCGCTTCTCCGCCGATAATATCAAGCCCCATAAACTCTGCAAAGCCTTCTGCCTGCTTTTTCAGATCGTCTTCAGAATAGTACTTTTGTGATAATTTTCCATTATTGTAGCGCATATTTTTGTAAACAGGCAGTGTTTCAAGCCTTACATCCTTTGACCACGGGTTTATATTATCGGAATTATTAAGACTCATATCATCAGTGCCTTCATATCCTAATCCAATCGCTTCATAAGTGACAGAGCTTATATCTAACATCGGCAGCTTAAGATGATTTTCTGTATAAGCATTTCTTACATAACCTCCTGTCATAATAAGACACATACAAGCGGCTATGCCGACAGTCCATCTGATTATTTTTTTCTGTCGGCCGTTCTTTTTACCGGACATTGCCTCGTCAATGAATCTGTCGTCGATTTCTCCGAGAGCAATGAATAAATCCTCACCCTTCATACTGCTATCCCTTCCTTCTCTAATTTTTCTTTCAGCTTCAGCCTCATACGGTAAAGAATGGATGTAACCGTGCTTTCCTTAAGAGAAAAATCCTTCGCTATCTGCGAAACTGACTCACAGTACCAATATCTGCAAACAAAGATTTTTCTGTTTGCTTCCTTCTGAGTCCTGAGGAATTCATCGAGAAGGCTTGCGAGGAATTTTCCGTCGATATTTTCTTCGACAGTTAATTCGGACGGTATGCAGGCCTCCAGCTCAGAAAAAATTAAATCAACTGTTGTGCCGCCTCGTTTTTCGGCAGAATGTGTTTTCCAAAGGTTGATTGCTGAATTACGCGTTATCCTGCCAAGATATGCTCGTAAGCTCTTCGGTATTTTGGGCGGTATGGAGTTCCACGCTTTCAGATATGTACTGTTTACACACTCTTCGCTGTCTTCATAGCTGAAAAGAATGTTTTCCGCTATACACATAAGGTATCTGCCGTATTTCTCGGATGTTTCGCTTATAGCTTTTTCTGAACGGTCAAAGTAAAGCTTAATTATGTCGTTGTCATTCATATTCATCCTCCTTTCACTTATAAAGACAGAAAAAATAAGCTTATATTGCAAAAAAAAACAGAATTTTTAATCAATAGCTCTGTAATCAAAAAATCCGAACTCATTCTTCTCAGAGATGGGTTCGGATTTTTAGGTTTGGTGCGGGTAACAGGGGTCGAACCTGCACGTCTTGCGACACAAGAACCTAAATCTTGCGTGTATGCCAATTTCACCATACCCGCTTATGTAAGCTCAGAAGAGCCATAACATATCCCGCTTTGCCGGAAATGATGTGTATAACCTGCTTAAAAGCAGGGTGGTGATAGCGAGTCAGGTTCACGCTCCCTTCGTCCGCCGTAGGGCGGGAGGTCTGCAATCCGCTGACAAAGCATCTCTCCGTTTAGTTACGTGTTGGGTTATAACTATCATAATTATCGTACAAAGCAGGATAATATTATTTTATTCAATATATAGGGAATTATTCAGCAGAATCCTCTGCTTCATATTTTTCGATGAGTCTGTCCTCGATGATATTACCGATTTCATTGAATTCCTTTTCATCCTCTATCTGAACGAGATAGGTTTCACCGTCTTCTTCGATAACCTTAAGGATAAGAACCTCGCCGTCATCATCTAAAATTTCGGTTTCATCATCGTATATAGGAAGAAGAGCAACATAACGGTTACCTTCCTCAGTTTCAACTCTGTCGATTTCCTCGAATAAATGCTCGACACCGTCATCATCGATTACACTGACAATGTCCTCCATATAAAGTTCTTCGTCTTTACTCATTATAAACACCTCTTTCTTAACTACTTATATTTTAATGTTTTACTGTCTTAATGTCAATAGTCAAAGAGAAATTTCTATATTTTTTCTTCCTTGAAGCCGTCCCTTGTAAGATGATATATTCTGTCGATACCGCAGCTCTTACAGTGCTCCTTAGCCTTATCGAACATAAAATCAAGAGCATCCGTACAGTGTGCATCGCTGGATACCGTAACTCTTACTCCTCGCTCCCCTATTCTCTTAAGAATAAACGAAGCGGGATAAGGAGTATCATTACCGCAGCGGAACATCGCACCTGTATTGATTTCAAAGACGGCCTCCGGCTTGTTATCTATAATGTAGTCAAGCCATTTAAGAGCACTTTTTTTGTATTCTTCGTCAGTCTCATCGAAAAGAGCGAAGTCTTTGTTAAACTTAGTTATAAGGTCATAATGACCGACAACATCCGTTTTTTCTCTTACGACAAATTCGGCAAGACTTCTGAAATAATAATCTGCCATACTGCTCCAGCTTCCGCCGAATTCCTCGTTCACACATTCCGTAAGCTCCTCGGGTGAAAGATCGATGGCGTATATTTTATCCTTTCCGTGAATCTGATGAACTGACGAAAGAATGTAATCGAAGCTATAAGCCTTATCAAGCTCATAATCAGCGTCAAGCTCTATTCCGCAGAGTATTTCGATTCTGTCGGCATACTCTTTTTTCAGCGAACAGATTATTTCACAGTATTTATCGAGCTTTTCGCCCGTCATAGCCCATTCGTTAGGAAAATTCATCGGCACATGACCCGAAAAGCCCAGAGTAGTAAAGCCCTTCTCTATGGCACTCTCTATCATTTCACGCGCTGTACATTTACCGTCGCAGTAATTTGTATGAGTGTGGCAGTTAGTTTTAATAATGCTCATATTATCAACCTTTTCAAGTAACAATCCCTGCTTTAGGCAGGGATTGAAATTAACTTATGATTTATTGGGAGTTTTCTTCCACTTTTTCATCTGCTTTTTGTGATGCTTCTTTTCCTTGCGTGACATCTTATAATCAAACTTTCTGTCACTGATTCTGTCATAAAGAGCAGATTCAAGCTTAGCGTATTCTTCTTCATTACTCTGAGCTGCTGCGAGAATAATAAGTCCGTTATCCTCGGGAAGTGTAACTGTCGAAGCTCCGTCAGTATCAATTTCATACATAAAGAAGTAAATCTGTGCAGCTACATTGTCACCCTGAGGTGAATGTGTATGGGTATACTCTATAGCAAGTCTGTCAGTTTTTATATTTGCAACCTCAGCGAGATTATAAAGATCCCACTTAGCGATTCTCTCGTTGATTGACTGTACCTTAACGGGAACAGCCTTATCGTCAACCTTGAATTCGTATACCTTATCGCCGTAAAGAGAAGCACCTACGAAATAAAGCTTTTTACCGTAAACATTTATCTGCTGTCCTGCACATATAAGAGCATTGTTGCCTTCGCCCCAGATGTCTCCTGTTTCGAACTTAACGCCTGCACACTCGATTGTCTTGGGTACAAGCTCGCCGGGAATAGAAACATTAACTGTAGGAATAGCAGTAGTATCTCTGTTATGGTTAAAGGTAACTACGTCAATATTATAGGGAAGCTCAATCTTTGAGGGAACATTCTTAGAGCCTACCTTGCAGTCAACAAGAGTAACGGCGAATGTCTTTACCTCATAAGGATCAAGATCAAATACGAGCTTGCCGTCCACTACGGTAGCAGGTCCGATATCCTCTTCCATACCGTTTACAGCCTTAGCTGATGCTATGCCTTTACCTAAGGTAAATTCTACACCTCTTACCTTCTTGTTAGCTCCTTCATTGAATCTTACGATAATACTTTCATCATCCTCAGCCTTTTTGATAGCGCGGACGATAACGTCCTTATCGTTTATCGCACCGAAGGAATACTCACTGGCAAGAACACCTTCGTGCTTGTTTGTAACAAATACAGTAAGGGGCTGATTAAAGAAGCGCGCATTAAGCTGTGTACCGTTATCGTATTCACCCTTATGCGAATAGATGGCATAGCCATATCTGTTAAGACCGAAGTCCATCATGCCCTGTACACTGTCATGTCTGTAATACTGTTTGGGAGAGTGAAGAACCGTAAGACGGAGACTCTTTTCATCCTTCATAATCCAACCGTATTTGGAATCACTGAATACAGACACACCGTAAACGCCGGATTTATCTGTAATATCTGCCCATCTCTGTGCGGGAACCTCGTAAAGCTTTTTATTTGCCTTTTCTCTCTTTATAGCGCCAAGTCCGAGGTCAAAAGTAGCTTTTTTGTTTCCTACATTAAAGTAGAAGCCGTTGTGAAGAGTTCTGCAGAATTCTCTCCATTCTACTTCGTTACGGACGGCAACATAAGGACAGCCGGCAACAAGTGAAACAAAATATGTAAAGGTAGATTTGTTAACCTTCTGCTCAACCTTGAGGGTGACTCTTACGGGACCCTTCTCGATAAGTGTACACTTACCCTTACCTGCGAATTCCCAGGGATATTTGCACACTTCCTTATAACGAAGCTCCCAAGCGGCATACTCGCCTGCACCCTTGTATTTATTCAGTTCGAATCTGATAGGCTTCTTAAGAAGCTCAGTATCGTCGAGAGTTTTATCAATAATTGATGAAATATCACCGTCAGAATTTACTGTAACGATGTATTTGAAGTTTTCGATGGAACGGCCTGAGCAACGAAGTCCCGTATTGATTTTACAGGGTACATCGCTTTCCACTACATCAAGTACCTTGAAGCCGAGAGCAGGAATGTAATCAGCTACAGATACAGACATTTTTCCGTCTTTGATGTAATTTACCTGAGAAGGTACTTCCTTTCCGTTCTTGTCGAATACTCTTACGAATTCTTTTTCACCTGCATCGATTACAAGGTCAACCTCACCCATTCTGCCATGCTCAACGGTGTTATTGATTACGATTGCCGTACCCTTTGTCCATGAGGTATCCATCTTTTTTATAATTTCAGAGGCAGCACCTTCATAAGCGTTTGTAAGCTGGTTGGCACTGAGAACATAATCATTCCATGAACGCTGATATACTCTTTCTACGGATGTACCTGTAATGTCATCGTGGAAGGTATGAGCAAGCGTTCTCTTCCAGCCCTTGTCGATTTCGGTTCTGGGATACTCTGCACCTGTGAGAGCCTCAGCGGCTACAGACATACGCTCTGCCATATCAGCGATTTCCTCGTTACGGCGATTGTATCTCTTACTGAAGGAACGGGAAATGTATGAGCCTACACCGTGGTCTGTCATAAGAAGCTCGTTTTCCCATTTGGGAAGCTTTTCAAACTCTGTCTGAGAAAGAGAGGAAATATCGTCGAAGAACTCCGTGGGAGAAGAGGATACAACCTTAATTTCAGACGAATCGTTCTTTCTTATTTCCTCACATACAGTTTTAACGGACTGCTCTTTGGGAGCGCCGCCGACATCACCTACACCGTGATATGCGAAGGTAACGGGAAGGTCATATTCTTTGATATTATTGTCAAGCTTTTTGGTAAGCCCCTGATTTGTACGAACCTTTTTAAAGGTGGTGCAGTATGATTTTGCATTAAGAGAAGCGATAGCATATTTACCGTTTACACCGTACCAACGGCCGATGTCGAAGGGAATACCGTATGCGCTGCCCCAGGAAAGCTTCTGTGTAGAGAAGCCCTTGATACCGGCATGCTCAATAATAGAAGGAAGAGCCCAACCGAAGCCGAAGCAGTCGGGGAGGAAAATATCATTACTCTTCTTACCGAATTTCTTTTCAAAGTATTTATTACCGTAGAGAATATTTCTGAAAAGTGCTTCGGGTGAAGGAACATTTACATCGCCGTTTTCATAGCTGGAGCCGGTTACATTCCATCTGCCCTCCTCGATGTATTTTCTCAGCTGCTCGAACTTCTCGGGATAATACTCCTCCATAAGCTCGTATCTGTAAGAGCCTTCGAAATTAAACTGATACTCGGGGTATTTCTCGAAATGCTTGAAGTTTTCATCGAGAGTTGCAGGGATGCAGACATTGATTACATGCTCGAAATCCCAATTCCATACCGTATCAAGATGTGCAGTCGCAATAGTATAAATTTTTTTGTCCTTATTCATAATGCACCTCATATAAGAGTTTTTATTTACGCGTATTAAACGCTTATTACCTGTTTATTTTCTCGCGGTAGCAAAAATGTAAATATTACCCGCAGCATATATTACGGCTGCTACGATATTTACGATGCCGAGGGTACTCCAGACTGTTCCGTCGAGAGGAGCCACGAAGCCGAGAGAATTCATTTCGAAAAACAAAGCCGCAGATGTAGCCGTTATAAAAGCGAGAAGTACAGCAGACACGATAAAAATCACAAGCTGAACAACAGAATTTTTAACCAGAGCCTTATCGGTAAGACCTCCGACGAGATAAGCCACAAAAGCAACAAGGGAGCAAACCGGCGAAAAAGCAAGGAAAATAACTCCGTCCTTGCCGGGACGCTCTATGCTGTTAGCGATATCAGATACGGGAACATATTCGTAAAGAATAACGCTGATTATAACCAGAACAAGAGCAACACAAGCCGTAGCTATATAAGCTGCACCGCAGTTGTGCTTTGCATTTTCTTTTGAAACACTACTCATATTTTCACCTCTTTACATATTAAACCTAATTTAAGTTATTTTACCATAAGAGCAATACATTTTCAACAATTTATTAAATTTATTTTTTAAAATTTTATAAAAATATGCTCTGCCGAAAGCTTACGGCAGAGCATATTTAAAATCAGTTATTTTCGTTGGAATTTTCAGTATCCGAATCGGTGCTTTCTTTTTCCGCTTCGGCCTCAGCTTTAATTTCTCCGTTCATAAGCTTAAGGAAGGTTTCACCGTCAACCTTTTCGTGTACGATAAGATACTCTGCCACATCAGTAAGCTTATCGAGGTTTCCTGCGATTATGCCGTGGCATCTGTCATAGGAATCGAGAATAATCTTTTTAACCTCTTCATCGATATCAGAAGCAATCTGCTCTGAATAGTTTCTGACATTGCTGTAATCCTTGCCGAGAAATACCTCATGATGAGATGAGCCGTACATAATAGGCCCGAGCTCGTCGCTCATACCGTAGCGTGTAACCATTCCTCTTGCGATTTCGGTAGCTCTCTCGATATCGTTGGAGGCGCCGGTGGAAATATCACCGATAACCACCTTTTCGGCTACGCGTCCGCCGAGAAGAACTACAATATCATCAAGCATATCTGCTTTTGAACGGTAGCTTCTGTCCTCAGAAGGAAGGCTCATAGTAAAGCCGCCTGCCATACCTGTAGGTACGATAGAAATCTGATGAACAGGGTCCTGACCCGGTGTGAAATAGGTAGCCAGAGCGTGGCCTGCTTCGTGGTAAGCCGTAAGTCTCTTCTCCTTATCACTCATCTTACGGGATTTCTTTTCAGTGCCGACTACACACTTAATGGTAGCCTCCTCTATTTCCTGCATAGTGACAGCCTTTTTATTTCTTTTGGCAGCGAGAAGAGCAGCTTCATTAAGAAGGTTTTCGAGGTCAGCACCCGTAAAGCCGGCTGTAGACTGTGCGATAACCTTAAGGTCAACATCGGGAGCAAGAGGCTTATTTTTAGCGTGTACCTTAAGAATCTCTTCTCTACCCTTGACATCGGGAGCGCCTACGGTAAGCTGACGGTCAAATCTGCCCGGTCTTAAAAGTGCAGGGTCAAGAATGTCGGGTCTGTTGGTTGCAGCTATTATGATAACACCTTCATTAGCGCCGAAGCCATCCATTTCGATAAGGAGCTGATTAAGCGTCTGCTCTCTTTCATCGTGGCCGCCGCCCATACCTGCGCCGCGATGACGGCCGACAGCGTCAATTTCATCAATAAAGAGAATAGAGGGTGAATTTTTCTTCGCCTGGTCGAAAAGGTCTCTCACTCTGGAGACACAGACACCGACATACATTTCTACGAAATCAGAACCGGAAATCGAGAAGAAGGGTACTCCTGCCTCACCTGCCACTGCTCTGGCGAGAAGAGTTTTACCTGTACCCGGAGGGCCTACGAGAAGGACACCCTTGGGAATTCTTGCACCGAGCTGATTGAATTTTTCCGGAGTACGGAGAAATTCGACGATTTCTTCAAGCTCAGCCTTTTCTTCATCTGCGCCTGCAACGTCCTTAAAGGTTGTCTTTCGTTTTTCGTCCTTGCCGAGCTTAATTCTTGCCTTGCCGAAGGAAAGAGTTCGGTTATTCTCGTTCATTATGTTCTGTCCCATTTTACGGTAAAAATAGAGCATAAATGCTACTAACATAATGCTGAGAAGGAACATAGGCAGCATACTTGCCCACCAGGAGTTATTTGTACCTCTGATGTAATCGTACTTGATAGGAGTATCAGAATTAAGATTATACTCGGTCACATATTCATGGACATCCTTAAGGAAAATATCCACATTCGGAACAGTATAATTTACATACTCTTCGCTGTCCTTAAGAGAGTATTTGAGCGCACCGCTTGAAAGATTAAGTGCGAACTCATCTACTTCACCTGCCCGGAAAAGCTGAACTATCTGATAGTACTGCGGTTTTTCACTTTTATTACCTTCACCCGTAAAATAAGCCAGAGAAATAACCAGAATAACGGGAATAATGATATAAAGCAGATTTCCCCATTTCTGATTAATATTATTTACGGGCTTGTTGCTGTTATTTTCCAATATATAATCACTCCTTATTTTGTGTACACTTCCGGCTTAAGAATACCGACAAAGGGTAAATTTCTGTAAAATTCGTTATAATCAAGACCGTAGCCTACAACAAAAGCATCGGGTACGGTTTTACCTGTATATTTGAGCTTAAGCTTAACATTAGGATCTCTTCTCTCAGGCTTATCAAGAAGCGAGCAGCAGGCTACACTCTTCGGATTTCTTCCTTCAAGCACCATCATAAGCTTTTCAAGAGTTTTACCGCTGTCAAAAATATCTTCAATTACGAGAATATCATAATCCGTGACATCGTAGGTTATGTCCTTAGTTATGTTTACTACGCCGGCTGTAGCTGTACTTGCACCGTAATAGCTTTTAGCGGACATAAAGTCGATTTTGCAGGGAATAGTAATTGACTTCATAAGGTCGGACATAAAGCAAACTGAACCTTTAAGAACGCAGATGAGAAGAAGGTTTTTATCCTTATAATCCTCGTTTATCTGCCCTGCAATTCTTTTTACTATATTCTGTATCTCTTCTTCGGAAAGAAGAATTTCCTGAATGTCGTTAAGCATAGTTTATTCATCCTTTTTTATAACAAATATTTTTTTACAGTTTCCATCGGGTATATAAGCTGAATTTACACCTACACCTTCAACCCAGACAATATTTGCTCCGTCGCGGAGTATGGCTATTTTTTCTCTTTCACTGACAGGAATTTTCATTTCATTGAAAAGCTTTTTAAGACTTTTGCTGATTTTCCTGTTTCTGAAAGTAAACACGTCGCCTTCTTTTCTCGATGTGAGAATAAGATCTCCCTTAATCTTTTCACCGTCAAAGGCACCGTCAGCAGTGTAATAGGTTTCGCCCGATTCAATACGGTAAACTCCGTAAGGACTCTGTGCCGTACCGTATTCAAAGGCTGACATCCAGAAGCCGCCGCCTTTGGCTTCAGCACCCGTAAATAATAGTTTTCCGTCCTTCACGGCAGCATATACACCGGAAGAAACCTCGACCTTACCGCCCTTGCTTTCGATAATCGAATTCACAAGCTCAGTATGTATATACAAAGGCTGCTTGGTCATTTTTTCATTCAGAAGAATGAGAACAGCCCTCTTCCTTACAGCCGGATGAGAGCTTAAAAGAAGCTCAGCATCGTAGCCGCCGTCGGTTTCCGCCTTACGGATTAAGTCATAAGCAGATTTTTCGATATAATCATTCTCTTCATTAAAAACAGCACAGGCACGGGAAATATTATCTACAGCCGAGCTGTTAACCCTGCTGAATGAAGGAATAATATTATGTCTTATAAAATTACGGGTATAATCATCGGTAAGATTCGTGCTGTCGGTAATAAAGGGTATTTTCTCTTTGTTACAGTAGTCCTCGATTTCCTCGCGTGTACATTCAATAAGAGGTCTTATAATGTTTGGCTCCCTTTTGACGGGAATTCCGCATAAGCCCTTAAGTCCCGTGCCGCGCAGAAGATTATAAACCGTAGTTTCTACGCTGTCAGAAAGAGAATGAGCTACTGCTACAGCATCACATTCAGCCTTTTCGAAGCATTCGTAACGGACTCTTCTTCCGCACTCCTCGGTGCCGATACCCAGCTCAGAGGATAAAAACGGAATATCTACGGAATAAACGGTAAGGTCTATCCCCTTTTCACCGCAGTAATCTCTTACGAGCCTTTCGTCCCTGAGAGCTTCTTCGCCTCGGATATTATGATTTACATGTACAGCTTTTACGATTATACCGTACTTATCCTTTAATGAACTTAAAATATGAAGCAGACACATCGAATCAGCGCCGCCCGAAACACCGACAGCTACAGATTCGACATCTTCAAGCAAACGATATTTTTCAACCGTATCTATAACCTTACATATCATTTCTGATAGTCTCCAGATTCGAGAACAATGTGTAGTCGCCGTTCCAGGCTACCTTGACGGTAGTAGTAGGACCGTGACGGTTTTTAGCGATGATGAATTCAGCTTCATTTATGGCAGGTCTCTCCATTTCCGTAGGACCGTCATCCTTTTCTGTAGCATAATATTCATCTCTGTAAAGCATTATAACTATATCTGCGTCCTGCTCGATAGAGCCCGATTCACGAAGGTCTGAGAGCTGAGGCTTATGTGATTTACCTCTGCCCTCGGTAGTACGGGCAAGCTGGGCGAGAACAACGACGGGTATATTAAGATCCTTAGCCATCAGCTTGAGATTTCGTGTAATTTCGGAAACCTCCTGCACACGGCTTTCTACTCTCGTACCGCTTTTCATAAGCTGAAGATAGTCTACAAAAACGGCATCAACATCACGGAGTCTTCTGATTCGTGATTTCATTTCCGAAACAGTCATATTCGATGTATCGTCAAAATAAAGCTCACAGTTGCTTAAAAGTGCCGTAGCCGTAGCGAGCTTCGCCCACTCATCACCGGAAATGTTACCCGTTCTCATCTTTGTGCTTTCTACTCTCGCCTCGGTAGAAAGAACTCTCTGAGCGAGCTGCTCCTTAGTCATTTCCAGGGAGAAGAAAAGCACCTTCTTTTTACCCATCATTGCAGTATTTCTCGCAAGATTAAGCGCAAGGCTTGTTTTACCCATAGCAGGACGGGCACCAATTATAAGAAGGTCCGAGCGATTGAGACCCGTGATAGCCTTATCGAGATCCGTAAAGCCCGTAGTGTAGCCTTTATACTTATCTCTGTCGGCAGAGCTTAATTTCTGAAGCTTATCATAAACCTCATTGACGATTATGTCACCGATTTTAGTAGGGCCCTTCGAGACTCTGCCCTGACGGATGTCGTAAATCTGCTGCTCTGCAGACTCAAGAAGAGTATCGGCAGGCTCCGTGGAAGATGAGGCTTCATCAATAATTCTTTTCGAAACATTGATAAGTGTACGGATATGATATTTTTCACGGATAATAACCGAATATTCCTCTACATTTTCCGTGGAGGGTACTATCTGAGTAAGCTGAAAAAGGTACTGCTTACCCCCCGCATCGTCATAAATTTTTTCCTGCTTAAGCTTCTCGAGAATAATAAGAGGATCGATTTTTCCTCCGAGAGCGTCAATCTCCTGCATAATCGTAAAGATAGCCTTATGCTGCGGGAGATAAAAATAGTCGGGCTTTACGATGATAAGCACCTGTGTAATACACGCAGGATCTATCAGAATCGAGCCGAGCACAGCCTGTTCGGCTTCAAGTGAATAAGGCATATTGATATCATCCATCGATGAATATGAACTGATATGTTCCGTTGCCATTATTTTCACCTCTTTTGTTTTATTAATCCGTTATATTATTCGCCTACCATTACGAAAAGCTTAGCCGAAATACCTGTGTAAAGCTTAACCTCGAACTCATAAGTGCCGAACTGCTTGATATCGTCAACGATAATTTTTCTCTTGTCTACCTTAATACCGAAATCAGCTGCAAGCTTTTCAGCGATTTCCTTGCTTGTAACAGAGCCGAAAAGCTTACCGTTCTGGCCCGCCTTAGCGGTAATGCGGAGAGTTTTGCCGGAAATCTCTTCAGCGTTTTTCTGTGCAGCTGCTGTTTCCGTTGCGATTCTGTATTTTTCAGCCTGTTCACGGTTTTTAAGCTCAGACATATTCTGTGCGTTTGCCTCTACGGCAAGATTTTTCGGGAAAAGGAAATTTCTGGCATAACCGTCAGAAGCATTTACGAGCTGACCTTTTTTGCCTAAGCCTTTTACATCCTGTTTTAATACAACTTTCATTATATTTTACCTCCGTTATAAATTGTCATAATAATCATCTATTGCTTTTTTCAGTATCATTTCAGCATCTGTAAAGGAAATGTCACCGAGCTGACAGGCAGACATAGTCTGATGTCCGCCGCCGCCGAGATTTTCCATAATCAGCTGAACATTTATTTCACCGTAGGAGCGAGCAGAAATGTTTATTCCTCCGCCCTGGGAGAAAACAACAAAGGAAGCCTTTATTCCCTCTATATTCAGCATTTCGTCAGCAGCCTGAGATGTAACAAGTCTGATTCCCTCGAACTCGTTCTCGACGAAGGAAACAGCACAACTTCTGTATTCCTGAGCAAGGTCAATAATAGAATTTCTGTTTCTGAAAAGACCCATATCATTCGAAAAAAGCTTTTTACATTCTACGGTGTTAGCACCTCTCGAGCGAAGATAAGCTGCCGCCTCAAAGGTACGGACACCGGCTCTTAAAATAAAGTTTCTCGTATCGAGCATTATGCCGGAAAGAAGAGCCGTAGCCACAAATCTGTTAATCGCAGGCTCATTATCCACATACTGAGCGATTTCCGCCACCATTTCCGAAGCAGATGAGGAGCCGGGCAGATGGTAAAACATTACCGTATCCTCCATATAACCGACAGATTTTCTATGGTGGTCGATAACCATTACTCTTTTCACCTTATCGATAATCTCAGGGCACTCGGTAAATGCCTTTTTGTGAGTATCGGTTACTATGAGAAGAGTGTTATCAGTAAGCTTTTCGTGAGCTTTGGAGGGAGAAATGAGCTTTTCCTCGCTGTCCACCTCTTTGAAAAGGTCTACGAGAGGACCTGCAAGAGTATTTTTTTCGTTTATAATAATATGTGACGGTTTAGAAAAATGTTCAGCGATGCTGAGCATACCTACCGACGAGCCGAAGGAATCGAAATCAGAAAATCTGTGTCCCATAATCAGAACATTGTCGCTGTTCGAAATTATCTCAGCTATAGATTTAGCGATAAGTCTCGTTCTTACCTTGTTCCTTTTTTCGAAGCCTGCGGACACGCCTCCGTAAAATACATATTCTGTATCCTTTTTAATAGCCACCTGGTCGCCGCCACGGCTCTGAGCCATATCGAGAGCCTGACGGGCATATTTGTTGGACTCGATTATATCGTCACTTTTACCGACACCGACAGAAAGAGAAATATCTGTGCTTTTACCCTCATAGGTAAAGTTCCGTATGTCCTCGAGAATCGAAAACTTATCATCAATCATACGCTGAAGATTCTTCTCTTCCGCAAAAATCAGCATCCTCGCATTTGAAAACTTTCGGCACAGACATCCGTAGGACGATGCCCAGTCGTCAATCATCTGCTCGGCGTAGCTGAAAATAGATGTACAGTCACTTTCCTTGAAGTTCTGATATACCTCATCGGCATTATCGATAACGGTAAGTATTACCGACGGCTTAGAATCAAGATATTTCTTTTCTGTTTTCTTAAGCTCAGTCTGATTAAAGAAGTATATAAGATAAATCAGCTCTCCGTCGCCGATGTCGATTTCGTTGGTGAACACCGAGAAATAGTGTCCGTGAGAATAAACGGAGTAGCCGCGTCCTTCGAGCATATCGTCGATTCTGTCTTTTTTCAGAAGCTCCTGTATATGGGTATCTTTAGTTTCTTTTGTTATTTCAAAATCGCCAGAAAAGCTCGAATTAAACCATATAATCGTACCGTCTTTTTCGACAACGACACAAGGCACCGTCAGCTTGTCAAAGGCTTTGCCCGGACCGAAATTCAGTTCATCATAAACAGTGCTGATTTTGCTCAGCAGCTTTGCCTTTTTACTGCTGTGGTAGCTTATCTTGCCTACCATAAGCGTACAGACAGCAGCAAGTCCGATAATACCTACATTTCTGTTATAAAGAAGCGCCGTACCGAAAAAGGCGATTCCCATAAGGAAGGATATTATTGAAACATCATAGGCTTTCCATAGTTTTTTCATCTTTTTAAATCTCCATAAGAATCGGTAAAATCATAGGACTTCTTTTAGTTCTCTCGTACATAAGCTTTGAGATATCGTCTCTGATTCTTCCCTTTACGGTGCCCCAATCTCTTATATTTTTATCATAGCAACGCATAAGCGTTTCGTAAGCTGTGTTTTTAGCATCGATTATAAGCTCCTCGGCTTCTTTGACGAAAACGAAGCCTCTCGATACAACCTCGGGACCTGAAACAAGCTCCCCGGTTACACCGTCAAGAGTAGCTACAACGATAATAATACCGTCCTCAGCGAGATGCTTTCTGTCACGAAGTACAACAGAGCCTACATCTCCGACACCCGAGCCGTCTACAAATACCTTGCCTGCAGGCACATTGGAAACTGTTTTTATATAATCGTCACAAAGCTCGACCTGAGTTCCGTTATCGGCAAGAATGATATTCTTTTTATCTATGCCGATAGAAACCGCCAGCTCAGCGTGCTTCTGTATATGCTTCTGCTCGCCGTGTACGGGAATAAAATATTTAGGCTTTACGATGCTTAGCATAAGCTTAAGCTCCTCACGGCAGGCGTGACCGGAAACATGAACATCGTACATCTTTTCATAAACAACCTCAGCACCGAGCTTCATAAGCTCATTTACTACCCTGCCTACGGTTTTTTCGTTACCCGGAATGGGGGTAGCGGAAATAATAACATAATCGTTAGGTCCTATAGCTACCTTTCTGTGATCGGAAAGAGCCATTCTGGTAAGTGCGGACATAGGCTCGCCCTGACTGCCTGTGGTAATAAGAACAACCTGGTCATCGGTGTAACGGTTAATCATATCGAGCTTTATGAGTATTCCGTCAGGCACCTTAAGATATCCGAGCTCAGCGCTGATAGCAACAACATTTTCGAGGCTTCTGCCCGAAAGTGCGACCTTTCTGCCAAAGCGTTCAGCGACATTGATTATCTGCTGTACACGGTGAATATTAGACGCGAAGGTAGCGACTATAATTCTTCTCTTCTGTGCCTTTCGGAAAAGAAGCTCAAAGGAGTCGCCGACCTTTCTTTCGCTTTCGGTATAACCGGGTCTTTCGGCGTTGGTTGAGTCTGCCATCATACAGAGGACACCCTCTTTTCCAAGCTCTGAAAAACGCGAAATATCGATCATTCCGCCATCAATGGGTGTACTGTCGATTTTAAAGTCTCCCGTGTGTACTATCGTACCGCCCTCACATTTGATGGCGAAGCCGACAGCATCGGGAATAGAATGGTTAACGTGAATAAATTCTACGGTAAATCCGCCGAGAGTTACGCTGTCCCCGGCTTTGACCACATTAAGCTTAGCCGAGCCGTAAAGACCGTGTTCCTTAAGCTTGCATTCGATAAGGCCGTTGGTAAGTCTCGTACTGTATACAGGGATATTCACACTCTTTAAAAGATAGGCAAGAGAGCCGATATGGTCCTCGTGACCGTGGGTAATAAAAATGCCTCTTACCTTATCCGCGTTCTTTTCAATATATGAAAAATCAGGAATTACAAGGTCGATACCGGGCATATCCTCATCGGGAAATGCAAGCCCGCAGTCAACGAGAATAATATCGTTCTTATATTCGAAAAGTGTTATATTTTTACCTACCTCGTTAAGACCGCCGAGAAATGCAATCCTAACGGGAGATGCTTTTTTCTTTTTTTTGTTTGTATTTGTATTTTTTCGTCTGGAAGCTGTGTCGGTCTGAGTCTGAGACTTTTTCTTTTTAAAATTCATCTGCTTTGAGGATTTATTTTTCGCCGAAGCATTCTTAGGGTTATTCTGCTGCTTCTGTGCTTGCTTCTGAGACTGCTTGGCTGTCTGATTCTGCTTTGAATTCTGCTTGCTTTTCTGATTTGTATTCTGCTTCTGATTCTTTTCGCTCATTGAAATTAGATTCACTCCTTTTTGGTTTTGTTAATATATATCCGATTACATTATTCATTTTTAGACGAAATCAACCCATATTAAGGCATTATTACATATAATACTATTATTTCTGTTTTATGTCAAGAATTATACGATTTATTGTGGCGATATATTCGATAAATTTGTATCTTGACAAACGGTACATAAAAAAAGTAGAATAATATAAAGTCTCCGAAAGGAAGTTTTCACATGCCAGACAGAAATATATTCAGCAGAGTTAAAAATATCTTTATAAGATTACGGAGAAAAATGCTTACGGAATTAACTATAATGTATCTCTATCCTCTTATTTACAGAGCCTGTTCCCGTAAGGCCGTCGAAAGTAAAAAGATAATTTTTATAGAGTCGAGGCTTCCCGTTCTTTCTAACAGCTTCAGCGAGGTTTATAAAAGCTTGAATCAGGATACGGATTTTACACTTAAGTCTCACTTTCTCAGAAAAACCTTCGTTTCCGACATCGAATATACTAAAAACTGTATCGCACTCATTAAGGATATGGCTACGGCAAGATGTGTTTTTATGGATGAAGCCACTCACATTTTCGCCAGGATAAAGCTCCGTCCCGAAACAGATCTCGTACAGCTGTGGCACGGCTGCGGTGCCTTCAAAAAATTCGGCTACAGCGTTACTGACGGAAAATTCGGTGCTTCGCAAAGAGCTAAAACCAGATATCCCGTTCATAAGAACTATACTCTTGCCACAGTAAGCAGCGAAGAGGTTATTCCCCATTTCGAAGAGGCTATGAATCTTAAGGGAAAAGAAATCGTTTCCGCTACGGGTGTTAGCAGAACAGACATATTTTTCGATAATGCTTTTATTGATTTTTCACGGGAAAAGCTTCTAAGTATTTTACCCGAAGCAAAAAACAAAAAAATAATCCTTTATGCCCCTACCTTCAGAGGTAATGTCGAATCAGCCTCAGCTCCCGACAAGCTCGACATCAGTATGATGCAGGCCGAGCTTTCGGACGAATTTATTCTTCTCATTAAGCATCATCCCCTCGTAAAATCCCGCCCCTCTGTCTCCGGCACCTTTGCCCACGATTTTTCGGATAAGATGAGCATTGAAGAGCTTATCTGTGTAAGCGACATCTGCATTTCCGACTATTCTTCGCTTATTTACGAATATTCACTTTTAGAAAAGCCGATGATTTTCTTTGCTTATGATCTCAAGGAATATTTCGATGATAGAGGCTTTTATTACGATTATGACGAGCTTACACCGGGTCCCGTATTCGGCACCACTGAGGAAATAACAGCTTATATTAACGACCTTGACAATAATTTCGATAAAAGCCGTGTTATTTCTTTTAAGAAAAAATTTATGAGTGCCTGCGACGGTAAGGCTACCGAAAGAATTTTAAAGAGAATTTTCGGCGAAAATTTTAAATGTCAATAATTTGCAATCGTCCGCTTTATCTTGACAAAATTCAGATTTTATGTACAATATTCTGTTGTAAATAAACACATATTTAAATGAGAAAGGATGTTTTTTATGGGACTTAAAAGCGCACTTCAAAGCACTTTCCTTTACACCATCTACCTTTTCTTCGTCAAATATACAAGAAAAACCGTCAAATTCATCACTAAAAAAATCAGAAGCTTCATTAAAAGAATAAAAAAATTCATCAGAGGTAAATATAACAGACTTTACACTGAATATGTTATTGCGCACCTTTATCCCTCGATTTATAAAAAATATTCGAAGCTGCCTGTCGATGAAAAGAAGGTTATTTTCGTAGAGATAAGACTGCCGAAGCTTACAAACAGCCTTCAGCTTATGTACGATAATCTTTACGCGAATACAGATTTCGATATTCACTGCCATTTCCTCAGAAACACCTTCGTTTCAAAGAAGGAATACCGTGAAAGATGTAAGGCTTTAATCCGTGATATGGCTACGGCGAAGTATGTTTTCTTCGACGAAGCGACCAATATAACCGGCAGATTCGTCACAAGACCCGAAACCGTTACTACTCAGCTCTGGCACGGCTGCGGTGCCTTCAAAAAATTCGGCTTCAGTACAGCCGATGCCATTTTCGGAGCTTCAAGAAAGGATATGGAAAGATATCCCTTTAACAGAAACTATACTCATGTAACAGTAAGCAGCCCCGAGGTTATCTGGGCTTATGAAGAGGCAATGCAGTACTCGCACGAAAGCGGCGTAGTAAAGGCTCTCGGAAGCAGCAGAACGGATATATTCTACGATAAAGATTTTATTTCCGCCTCCTATGATGTTCTTTATGAGCGCTTCCCCGCCGCAAAGGGTAAAAAGGTTATTCTTTACGCTCCTACCTTCCGCGGAAGAGTTGCTAAGGCAAAGTCACCGAATGTTCTCGATCTTAATATGCTTTACGAGGCTCTCGGAGATGAATATGTAGTTATTATGAAGCATCATCCCCTCGTAAGAAAGAGACCCGAAATTCCCGAAGAGCTTATCGGCTCTTTCGCTGTTGATTTCACCGATGATATGAGCATCGAATCGCTTCTTTGTGTGAGTGATATATGTATTTCCGACTATTCATCACTTATTTTCGAATACTCCCTTTTCGAAAGACCGATGATTTTCCTCGCTCACGACCTCGATGAATTCTTCGACTGGAGAGGCTTCTACTATGATTATGACGAGCTTACACCCGGTCCTATCGTTTCTACAAACGAAGAAATTATCGACTATGTGAAGAACATCGATGTTAACTTCGATAAGCAGGAGGTTATCGATTTCCGCAACAAGTTTATGAGCTCCTGTGACGGAAATGCTACGCAGAGAATAATCGATACGGCTATGGGCGAAAATTATACCAAGTATAAAAAAGCAAAGCCTCTTCCGAGGGACGATTACCATCTTATCCCCTCTGCCGACGACTTCGAAGAATTACTGAAAAAAATATGATGTTAAAGCAGACCTGCCTTCGTGGGTTTGCTTTTTTGTTTATGATAAATCATTGACAATTCGCGGCATTTACTGTATACTTTATTGATGAGGCGGAATGTATTTCTGTTGCTTAAAAATTAATTCAGAGGTGATTACAAATGATATATGCAGTTATCGCTGCAGGCGGTATCGGAAGCAGAATGGGTAACGTCGAAAAGCCCAAGCAGTATATTACTTTAAAGGACAAGCCCATTATCGCTCACACCGTAGAAAAATTCTATGTAAACGACTGTTTTGAAAAGATAATTATTCTCTGCCCCGACCAGTGGGTAAACCATACTAAATCTATCATCAGAAAGCATCTTCCCGAGGACGAGCGCGTAGTAGTTCTCCAGGGCGGAAGCACCAGAAACGAAACCATTATGAACGCTATTAAGTTCATCGAGGAAACAGACGGTCTTGACGATGAAACCATTATCGTAACACACGATGCCGTACGCCCCTTCGTTTCTGCCAGAATCATAAGCGAGAATATCGAGGGCGCACTTAAATTCGGTGCTACAGATACCGTAGTTCCTGCTACCGATACTATCGTCGAAAGTCAGAACGGCTCCGTTATCAGTAATATTCCCGACAGAAGCAAGCTTTATCAGGGACAGACACCCCAGGCCTTCAAGGCTAAGCTTCTCAAGGATTTATATTACAGCCTTACGGAAGAGGAAAAGGATATCCTCACAGATGCCTGTAAAATTTTCAGCATGAAGGGTCACGAGGTACATCTTATTGACGGTGAGGTTCATAACATCAAAATCACCTACCCCTACGACTTAAGAGTAGCAAAGGCTCTTTTAGACGAAGAAATCAAATAATTCTGAAAGGAAAAGTCAATGCTTAATACAGTATTCAGATTAACACAGCCGAGAAAAATCGAAATAGCCTTCAGCGAAATCGATATTTTCAGCGGAAATGTAATAGTAAGACCTACCTATCTTTCTATCTGTAATGCCGACCAGAGATACTTCCAGGGTACAAGAGACCCTAAGGCGCTGGTCAAAAAGCTTCCTATGGCGCTTATCCATGAAGCGGTCGGCGAGGTAGTCTACTCCCCCGATAAAGAGTTCAAGCCCGGTGATTTCGTGGTTATGATCCCAAATACACCCGTAGAAACAGACGAGATAATCGCTGAAAACTACCTTCGCTCGAGTAAATTCAGAGCAAGTGGCTTTGACGGATTTATGCAGGAATATGTTTCTATCAGTGCAGACAGACTCGTTAAGCTTCCTGCTGACATCAATCCTGCTGTCGCATCCTTTACGGAAATCGTTTCCGTAAGTGTACACGCTATCAGCCGATTTATGAAATTCTCTCACGAAAGAAGAGAAACTATCGGTGTTTGGGGCGACGGTAATCTAAGCTATATCACCTGCGTTTTCTTAAGAAAGTTCTTCCCCGATGCTAAAATTTATGTTTTCGGTGTAGTTCCGAAAAAGCTCAGCGACTTCACCTTTGTAGACGAAACCTATCTTACTACGGAAATCCCCGAGGATATGAAATTCGACCACGCCTTCGAATGTGTCGGAGGTAACGGATCCCAGATAGCCATTAATCAGATTATCGACTACATCAACCCGGAGGGAACTATCTCTATTTTAGGTGTAAGCGAATATCCTGTTCCAATTAATACAAGAATGGTACTCGAAAAGGGTCTTCGTATTTTCGGAAGCAGCAGAAGCGGCCGTGAAGACTTCGTGAAAACAGTAGAAATGTATAAGGAATACCCGGAAATCGTCGAATATCTCAGTCACATGGTCGGTTTCGTTAAGCCTGTCAGAAATATAAAGGATATGATGGAGGCTTTTGACCTGGATATTAATAAATCCTTCGGTAAAACCGTAATGAAATGGGAAAAGTAAACATCATATAAAAAAGCATCCCTCGGCAATCAGCCGAGGGATTACTGTTTATGTAGGGATTAAAGTCCTGTCTTTTCTCTGATGTAATTTCTTGCGAGAACTGCATATTCGTAGGGGTTAGCTATAGCAGGATCCTGCTCAGCCTCTACAACTACCCAGCCTTCATAGCCTGCTTCGTCGAGAACATCAAATACGGGGGTGAAATCGAAGTCACCGTCACCGGGAACTGTGAATGAGCCTGCGCGTACAGAATCAAGGAAGCTGTATCCCTTAACCTTGGCATCCTCGATAACATCCTTACGAATGCTCTTAAGGTGAACGTGCTTAACTCTGTGCACATACTTCTTAAGTACGCCGATTACATCCTCACCGCTGAATGAAAGATGACCTGTATCAAAGAGAAGATATACGAGGTCGGGGTCGGTGATTTCCATAAGCTTGTCGATTTCCTCGGCTGTCTGGACACCTGTACCCATGTGGTGATGAACGGTGAAGTACATTCCCTTTTCCTTAGCGAGCCTGCCCATTTCGTTGAAGCCCTTTGCGATAAGCTCCCACTGCTCTTCGGTGTAAACAGGCTTTTCGCCGAAAATGCTTACATCCTTACCCTGGATGCTGTTACCCTGCTCGGAAGCACCGATAACCTTGGCGCCGAGAGCGTGAAGGAAATCTCTGTGCTTGATGAAAGCTTCGATAGTATCCTCATAGCCTTCTGAAAGAAGAAGTGAAGAGAACCACGCATTACATATTCTCATACCGCGAACATCGAGCTTATGCTTGAGAGTTTCCACATCCTTGGGGTATTTGTTACCGATTTCGCTTCCTGTGAAGCCTGCAAGTGCCATTTCGCTTACGCACTGCTCGAAGGTATTTTCTGCACCGAGGTCGGGCATATCATCGTTTGTCCATGCAATAGGTGCTATGGCAAGATTAACTTTTTCTTTGTTGAGCATATTTATTTCTCCTTTAAATTAATATAATCTGGCCTTTTCGATATTAGCCTTCATATCTTCATAACACTCATGAACTCTTTCGCTTTCGGAAACCTCGGCGACACCGACTCTCCACCATGAATCATAGCCGTCGGTCATAGACTTATGGGCAACCTTGATATCAAAGAGAGTAGGTACAGTCTGAGCTTTAGCATCCTCGAGAGCTTCATAAAGCTCCTTGTCGGTGGTTATTCTGTATGCCTTACAGCCGTAGCCTTCAGCGATTTTAGCGTAATCTGTGTAAATTACCTCACCGTCAAGGAAGCCGCTTTCGGTTCTTCTGGTAAATCTCGTACCGAAGGTATCTGTACCCTGACCGTTCTGAAGGTTTTCGATACAGCCCCAACCGCTGTTATCAAAGAGCATAATATTGATTTTCTTATTTTCCTGTACAGCTGTGTAAAGCTCACTGTGAAGCATAAGGAAGGAGCCGTCACCAACCATAGAGTAAACCTCTTTATCGGGTGCTGCGAGCTTAGCGCCGAGCGCACCGCAGATTTCATAGCCCATACATGAGAAGCCGTATTCTACATGATAAGTATAGGGAGCCTTTGATTTCCATATTCTCTGAAGGCATCCGGGAAGTGAGCCTGAGGAGCCGATAACGATAGAATCGTCAGCGATAACCTCATTGATTATACCGAGAGCTCTCATCTGCGAAAGCACACCGTCAACTGCAGGAGCATTATAACAGCGGGTAATTTCAGCATCAAAGGAAGTCTTGGCTTCAGCGATTTCATCTGTCCACTTAGATTTGTAGCCGTCGAGCTTTGCCATAATAGCCTCTACAGCCGCGCCTGCATCAGCGATAACAGCTGTGGAGTCCATCTTGAACGCGTCAAAGGAGCAAACATTAATGGAGAGCATTTTTACATCAGGGTTCTGGAATCCCCACTTTGAGCAGGTGGTAAAGTCAGTAAGTCTCGTACCGACAGCGATAACAAGGTCAGTCTTTTTAGCGATAGCATTAGCGGCAGCACCGCCCGTTACACCGCATCCGCCCATATTAAGAGGGTGAGCATAGGGAATCTGGCCCTTACCGGCCTGTGTTTCTCCGATAGGGATATTATACTTTTCAGCAAAAGCTAAAACCGACTTATAGCTGTCAGAATAAGTCACACCGCCACCTACGATAAGCATAGGCTTTTCAGCGTTTTTAATCATTTCACAGGCTGCTTCGATTTCTCTTTCAGAAGGTACTCTTCTGTCCATATACCATACTCTCTTCTGAAGGAAGTAATCGGGATAATCGAAGGCTTCAGCCTCTACATCCTGAGGCATAGCGATACAGACTGCACCTGTATCAGCGGCATCGGTAAGAACACGCATAGCGTTTATACAGGCTGTCATAAGCTGTTCGGGGCGCTCTATTCTGTCCCAATACTTACAAACAGCACGAAAAGCATCGTTTGATGTAGTGGAATATGAATGAGGCTGTTCTACCTGCTGTAAAACAGGGTCAGGCTGACGGCAGGCAAAGGTATCACCGGGAAGAACGAGAAGAGGAATTCTGTTCGCTGTGGCAGTACCGCAGGCCGTAACCATATTAAGGGCGCCGGGGCCGATAGAAGATGTGCAAGGGATAATCTTTCGTCTGTTGTTCTGTTTGGCAAAGGCAATAGCCGCATGAGCCATACCTTGCTCGTTATGTCCCTGATAATATGTAAGACTGTGACCGCCCTGCTCGAGAGCCTGGCCGATACCTACTACACAGCCGTGGCCGAAGATACCGAAGATACCGTCTACAAATTTGGTTTCCTTTCCGTCAAAGCATACATACTGATTATCGAGGAATTTTACGAGAGCCTGAGCCATTGTAAGACGCATATTAATCAATCCTTTCGATAAATTATTCTCTTAATAAAACACTTTAAGGAGTGCCGTTAAAGCACTCCCAAAGTATAATCAGGCAATTTCAGAAATTTTAACAGGTCTGCCTTCCTTAACGGATTTTTTAGCTGCGAGAGCAACAAGAATGGAATTAAGGCCGTCAAGACCTGTGGTGGGTGTGGGCTTGTCGTTAAGAACAGCATCCACAAACTGAACCATTTCGTCACGGAAGGACTGCATATATCTTTCGAGGAAGAAATAGAGAGGCTTATCAGTGGTTACACCGTCGCTGTTCATAACAGTGACATTAGTAGGAGTATCATTGGAAGCCATAGCGGCACCGAGAGAGCCGAACACTTCGATTCTCTGATCATAACCGTAAGCGGCACGGCGGCTGTTATCAATTACACCGAGAGCGCCGTTTTCAAATTTAAGGTTGATAATCGCAGTATCTACATCGCCTGCTTCACCGATAGCAGGGTCAACGAGACAGGTAGCGCTTGCATAAACCTCTGTTACATCACTGCCTGCAAGGAAGCGTGCCATATCGAAATCGTGAATGGTCATATCAAGGAACATACCGCCTGAAACTGCGGCGTATTCTGCCGGGGGAGGCTCGGGGTCACGGGAAGTAATTTTGATAAGCTCGAGATTGCCTACCTTGCCTTCGTTGATAAGTGAACGGACATGTGCAAAGTTATGGTCAAAGCGTCTGTTAAAGCCGACCTGGAGCTTAACTCCTGCTTCAGCCACAGCGTCAATAACTGCTTTTACCTTTTCAGGTGTAAGATCTACGGGCTTTTCGCAGAACACATGCTTACCTGCCTTAGCGGCTTCGATAGAGATGTCAGCGTGTGTGTCTGTAGAAGAGCAAACGAGAACTGCATCAATATCCTTATCTGCGAGCATTTCCTTGTAGTCATCATAAACCTTTTCGATGCCGTACTTGTCAGCAAGCTCCTGTAAGCCGTCCTTGAAAACGTCTGTGATACCGAGAACCTTTGCGGTAGGTACATTATATGTAATAGACTGCATGTGTACCTTACCGATACGGCCTGCACCGATAATACCGATGTTTAACTGTTTCATATTTTTCATCCTCCGTTAAATGTGGAAATAGAATTATGTGCTTTATGCACCATTCTACGTGATTATAACACAAAGAACATCTGAATTTCAATAAAAAATACAGATGTTCTTTAATTTTTTTCAAAGCTTTTTTACTTAATCGGCATTAAACAGAACTCGAACTCAAGCTCATCCTTAAGATAAACTCTATACTGCTTAAGAGTATTGGGTCCGCAGCTGTTAGTGCCTGTTCCTCTCATAAATCCGTCTACATTAAGAGAAATGAAATCCTCATTCTTTATATCTTCGATATGCTTTGCCTTTTCGAGAGCTTCGTTACTGTAATTATGTACACTGAACGAGAAAGGCTTCTCACAGGCCCGGAACATAATTCCTTTGCCTTGACTGTCGTAAAGCTTAACATATCGGCACTCACCGTGGTTTCCGTTATCCTGAGGTCTGATATAATCTACATTGAGTCCGGCAACGTCTGACTTATAAATGCCCATTACGCTCTGCTCTTTGAAATCGTTAAGATTTTCCAGCTCACCGAGACCGAAATACTCTACATTCTGAAGGGATTTATCAAGCTTAATATTGACACCGAAGCGCGGTAATTCTATAGGCTTTAAAACGAATTTTTCGAGTTCAAGCTCAGACTTTACGAAAACAGTTCCGTCGGCATAAATCGTATATTTAAGTTCAAATTCATAAGCAGGCTTCTTACCGCAGTAAAGCAACCATTCGGTTTTGATTTTGATTTTATCGCTCTTTTCTTTAACCTTGAACTCCTTGAATACCGGCTTCATAGAATTGAAGCCCTGCTTATTCCATCCGTTTACTATGTTTCTGTCATTGTCAAGATAGGCACGGTAGATGTTTGCTGTAAAGCCTTTTCCGTCGGCTATATACTCAGTACCGCCGATATTATAGCTCAAAAGTGCACCGTCCTTTTTGGAAAAGACAATACTGCCGTTTTCAAAATCAACGGTATATTTATCCGTTGTCTGCGAAACATTAAGCTTTCCGCCCTCAGAAATTTCAGGCTCTGCTATTTTTTCGTTGAGAATCAGCTGCTCTTTAGCTATTTCATCACCGTTTAAATCGGAATAAATAAAGGTGATATGGTAATCCTTATCTTTGGTAACAGTCTTATGTCCTAAGGTGACGGTGACATTTCCGAGAGCAGGAACCAGGGTGTCTATTATTCCTTTATCGACTGCGATACCGTCTTCGAGAAGCTCGTAGGTGATTTTTATGTCAGAGGAATCCGTAAAGGCTCTGGTGTTTCTGAATAAATAGGTATTCTCCCCTACCCTTGTGCATCTTACGGGACGGTAAACATTTTTCATTTCATAAGCACCGGTGTGAGGAGTTCTGTCGGGATAAAATAGACCGTCGACACAGAAATTATCGTCGTGAATTCGCTCACCGTGATCACCGCCATAGGTGTACTTATACTTTCCCTTTTCGTGGTAGACGCTATGGTCTGCCCATTCCCAGATACATCCGCCCGTAAGGTTATCGTATTTATAAATAAGCTCCCAGTAATCCTCGAGAGAGCCGGGGCCTACACCCATAGCGTGGCAGTATTCGCAAAGGAAATGAGGCTTATTCTTATACCTCTTTCCGAGCTTATGCTCACCGATTTTTTCGAGAAGCTGTGGTATCTGATACATTTCGGAAATTACATCGTATGAGCCTCTCGGTGTTCTTATGGCGCCCTCATAATGAACTGGAATATCAGACACTTCCTTAAGACGGGCGCAGCATTTGTCGTGATTTTTCCATCCTCCGGATTCGTTGCCGAGACTCCACATGGTAATTGAAGGGTGATTCTTGTCTCTTTCGAACATTCTCATTACACGGTCTTCATAACGCGGCAGCCACGCACTGTCATTACTGATAATATTAGGCTTACCCGTAAATCTGCTCGCATCATTGAACTGCGTACCGTGAGTTTCTATGTCAGCCTCATCCACTACATAAAGTCCGTATTCGTCACAGAGACAGAGCAGAATAGGATCGGGAGGATAGTGAGATGTTCTTACTGCGTTTACATTGAATTTTTTCATAAGAAGAACATCCTTAAGAAGGTCCTCTCCACTCATAACATATCCTGTTTTTTCGTGAGTATCGTGATGATTTACACCCTTGAATTTAATAGGCTTAGAATTAAAGAAGAACATTTCACCGTCTATTTTAACGGTTTTGAAGCCGATATTATTTCTGATGCACTGTATGTCTTCGTCACCGTTTTTAAGAGTAAGCACGAGGCTGTAAAGCTCGGGTGTTTCAGCTGTCCAGCGCTTGACCTTAAGCACTCCGAAATCAAGATTTACCTTGAAATCGGCGGCAGCCTCTCTGACGGCGATAACCTCACCGTCCTTTATAAGCTCTGCACAGACTGTTTTACCTGCGAAGCTTTCACCGAGAATATCAGCCTTTACCTCCAGAGCATAGCCTTCTGACTTTTCGGCAGTAACGGCACGGAAATCGAAAATATATTCATCGGGGTTTTCGGTGATGTAAACATCGCGGAAAATGCCGTTTTCTCTGAACATATCCTGACATTCGAGATAGGTTCCGTTTGACCATTTAGATACGATGGCGAGAAG
Organism: Clostridia bacterium; assembly: GCA_017516315.1. GTDB lineage: Bacteria > Bacillota > Clostridia > Oscillospirales > Acutalibacteraceae > UBA6857. Next base: position 97,771 of record JAFXDE010000046.1, read on the forward strand.
CTCGTTTTCACCCTCAGCTACAAAGCCGTCAAGGATGAATTCGGCACTGTTATGGCTTCCCTCGCTGTATCCGACATATTTACCGTTTACATAAAGAGTAAGCGAGGAGCAGACACCGAGAAAAGTAATAACGGGATGTGCAGGATTCTTTACGGTGAACCTTTTAAAGTACACACCTGCCGACATTTCCTCGGGAACATTCGGAAGCTTCATCGGAAATTCGTATCTTGTGTTAAGATAACAGGGATTTTCGTAGCCCGTTCTCTGCCACGTGGACGGAACTCTGATGTCATCAAAGGACATAGTATCTGTGTCAATAATCGAAGGCAGACGGGAAATTTTTTCAAAATATCTGAATTTCCAATCACCGGAAAGGACAGTTACCATATCGCTAGAAAAGCGTTCGGTAAGACAGCTCTGAGAAAGAAGTCTTTCCTTGTCCGAATAAGGAATAAAATAGCTTCTTCCGGCAAGCTTATTCTCCTCATAAACACCGAAGTCATTGATTCTGAGCTTTTTAATCTGGTACTTCATATTATTCACCTCGAATAAATTAAATGCTCTGCCCCTTCGCGACAGAGTGTATAGGCTAATTATATCACAGCCGTTTGCTTATTTCAACAGTTTTTTATCTTATTTTGACGGTTTTGGTCTTACTGTAAGGACCGTAGATTTTCCTTCCGTTTACAGCCTTATATGCTCTTACTCTGAAATAATACTTTTTTCCGCTTTTGAGCTTTTTAACCGTCTTACGCGTGCTTGTGTTAATGTATACGGTTTTGATATTCTTTTTCTTTCCGAACTCATATCGGGAAAATGACAGCTCATAACCGCTTATATTGCTAAGCTTATTCCATTTTACCGTAGCTGAAGCTTTCCTTACGGATACGACATCGGTAAAAGATACCCTCTCAGGCAGAGTATATGCAGTAATCATACCGCTGTCTGCGGACGATACTCCGTCACCTACTGCCTTGATTTTAAAGTAATACTTTTTTGAAGGCTTCAGCTTTTTAACAGTAACGCTTGTCTTATCCGCAGAAACAGATCTCCACTTCTTTTTATCGGTGCTGAAATATACCTTATAGGAAAGAGCGTATTCAGACTTTTTCCAGCTTAGCTTTACGGAAGAAGAGCTTACCTCTTTAACCTTGAAGCCCTCTACGGCTGACGGAGTATAATCCTCAAATTCTGCCAATTCCCTCAAGGTCTTTCTGCCGATTACTGTACCGCAGACTCTGCAGGCTTCCTTTAAAGCTCCGCTTTTACCGCAGGTCGGGATTATCTCTATCGTTCCTGCGTCAGAAATATGCGAAACCGGCTGAACAAAATTATCCTCGTAGTAATCACCGCAGTCACTGCAGGTATAGCAATCATAACCCATACGGGTGCAGGTAGGAAGAATACGCGCTTTAGTATAGCTATGTTTTTCCGCGGAGAGCTTTTCTTCATATCTGTTATAGCAGACAGTACACATATAAATCCTTATTCCCTCCTCCGTGCAGGTAGCCTTACGCTCCGAAGCAAAAGAAAAAGTACACTCCTCCTTACCGTTGAGACCGCCGTTTACCGTACCGCGGCATCCGCATCCCTTAAGACAGTAATAAGAATGAGTCATATCATTATTGTAAACAAGATTTTCTTTATTCGGAGCACATTCGAAGCTATGCTCACATAAGGCCGATGCCGACAAGGATAATACAGCTGTAAAAACTGCGACGGCAATAATCCTGATAATGAATTTCAACATATCACTATTATCTCCATTAAATACTGTATCACAATTATACACCTGTCGACATAAACCGTCAAATTATTTTTCTTATAATACAAATTCCAACAAATGTAACTGTTAAAATTATACCCCGGTGTCAATAATTATCTTAAGGATAACTGTGGGGGTATTTTAATTGAACTATTATAACAAGGTTGAGATTTGCGGTATCGACACCTCGAAGCTCAGAACATTAAGTGAAAAGGAAATCTCAGAGCTTATGATAAAAGCGAAATCGGGAAACAGGAAAGCACGGGAGGAGCTTATAAACGGAAATCTCCGACTGGTTCTCAGTGTAATACAGCGCTTTACATCAAGAGGAGAAAACATCGACGATCTTTTCCAGGTAGGCTGTATCGGTCTTATCAAGGCCATAGATAATTTCGATATCAGCCTTAATCTTCGCTTCAGCACCTACGGTGTGCCCATGATAATCGGTGAAATAAGACGCTATTTACGGGATTATAACCCCATAAGAGTAAGCCGTTCCATAAGAGACACAGCCTACCATGCCATGCAGATTAAGGAGCAGATAATAAACGAAACCCAAAGGGAGCCTACCGTAGAAGAAATAGCTGAAAAATTAGGCGTCAAAAGAGAAAATGTAGTAATAGCACTCGAAGCTATAGTAGATCCTGTTTCACTTTATGAGCCGGTATATTACGATGCGGGAGACACAATTTATGTTATGGATCAGATCGGTGACAGTAACAGCGATGTTAACTGGATAGACGAAATACTGCTGAAAAAATCCATAAATGATCTCAGCGAAAGAGAAAAAAGGATACTTTCCCTTCGCTTTATGAACGGAATGACACAGACAGAGGTAGCCAGGGAAATAGGTATTTCTCAAGCTCAGGTATCAAGGCTCGAAAAGGGAGCTATGGATAAAATTAAAAGTCACCATAAGGTTTATATATAAAAAAGAGGCTCATCGCCTCTTTTAATTTTTTGATTATTTAAGCTTTTCCGAAGAAAAGGTGTAAGGCAGGATTTCACCGAGAGTCAGCGAAAGATAATCCTCGCCGTTTTTACCGATAAGGACACGGAAGCTTTCGTCGCAGAACTCAGCCATAACCTGTCTGCAGACTCCGCAGGGAGTGAAGTAATCCTTAAAATCGAGAGCCTTACCGCCGACAACGGCTATAGCCTCGAAATCTCTTTCTCCCTCGCTTACCGCCTTAAAAAAAGCCGTTCTTTCAGCACAGTTGGTAGGGCCGTAGGCTGCATTTTCTATGTTACAGCCGGAATAAACCTTACCGTCCTTCGTAAGCAGCGCTGCACCTACCGTGTAACCCGAATAGGGTACATAGGCCTTTTCGGCAGCTTTTTTTGCTAAAAAAATCAGTTCCTTATCTTTCATTTTTACTCTCCCGTAATTTCACTTTTAAAGCTTTTTCCGCAGATTTCGCCTTCAAGGCCGAAGAAATCAGCTATGGTTTTACCTATATCGGCAAAGGTGCCTCTCGTACCGAGGTTTACGCTTTTAATGCCGTTTCCGTACACTAAAAGAGGAACATATTCTCTGGAGTGGTCGGTGCTTTCGGTAAGAGGATCACAGCCGTGGTCAGCAGTAATAAAGAGAACATCTCCGTCTCTCATATTTCTTTTGAATTCCGTAAGCCACCCGTCAAACTCCATAAGTGCCTTCGCATAACCCCTTGCATCGTTTCGGTGACCGTATAACATATCAAAATCTACGAGATTTGTAAAGCAAAGACCTTCAAAATCAGATTTCTGATATTCACCGGTAAGCCTCATACCGTCAGCGTTTGATTTAGTCGGATAGGACTCCTTAAAGCCCTTTCCTGCAAAAATATCATAAATTTTACCGATAGGAATTACATCGAGACCCTCGCGAACGAGAATATCAATAACAGTATCCGTAGGCGGTAAAAGCGAGTAATCGTGTCGGTTTGGAGTTCTTTTGAAATCGGGGTATTCGCCCGTAAAGGGTCTCGCGATTACTCTTCCTACAGCGTGTTCGCCCTTAAGGGTTTCTCTTGCCTTTTTACAGCAGTCATAAAGCTCATTAAGAGGTACGGTTTCTTCGTGGGCGGCAATCTGAAAAACGCTGTCAGCCGATGTGTAGACAATAAGCTTACCTGTCTCAATATGCTCTTTTCCGTAATCCTCGATTACCTTCGTGCCCGAATAAGGTTTATTGCACAGCACTCCCCTTCCCGTAGCTTCTGAGAACTTCCGAAGTACATCCTCAGGAAAGCCGTCGGGGTAGGTCGGAAAAGGTTTTTCAGAAATAATACCTGCTATTTCCCAATGTCCCGTAGTAGTGTCTTTGCCCTTAGAAGCTTCTGCGAAACGGCCGTATGCACCGTCAGGACAGGACACACCCTCAGCATAATCATTTCCGTCGATGTTAAATATACCGCCCTTTTTAAGCTCCGGAATATTGAAGCCATCCTGAATATAACATGCCTTTAATGTGTTACTTCCTTCATCACCGTAAAGATGAGAGTCGGGCATTTCTCCGATGCCGACACTGTCGAGGACAATTAGAAAAATTCGTTTTGCTTTCATAAGATTCTCCTGTGTAAAATTAGGCTCTCAGCCTTTTAATCCATTCTTACAGCTACCTCGAGAGCTATCTTCATCATATCCGTAAAGGTATTCTGTCGTTCTTCGGCAGTACAGCCTTCACCCGTAAAGGGCATATCCGATATGGTGCAGATAGCAAGAGCATTTTTACCTGCACGCATAGCATTAAGATAAAGCGCTGCCGCTTCCATCTCCACAGCAAGAGAGCCTGCGTTTGCCCATTTTCTGTTACATTCTTCGTCGAAATCATAGAAGGTATCGGAGGAATAGAGATTACCTACCTTCATGTCGATACCGAGCTCTTTCGCACATTCTGCAGCTGCCGTGAGAAGCTCGAAGGAGCAGGTAGGAGCAATAGTACCCGTTACACCGAACTGCGCGCCGAAATTTGAATTTGTATTGGCACCGATGCCTGCTACGATTTCCCTGAGCTTAACCTTATCGGAAAGTCCCCCTGCCGAGCCGATTCTTATAATGTTTTCCACACCGAAAAAATTATAAAGCTCATGCGAATAAATACCTATCGACGGCATACCCATACCACTGGCCATAACAGAAACCCTGTGACCCTTATAGGTACCCGTATAACCCTGTATTCCTCTGACATTGTTTATAAGCTCCGCATTTTCGAAGAAGGTCTCTGCGATAAATTTCGCTCTCAGAGGATCACCCGGCATTAAGACTGTCTTAGCGAAGGATGTCCCCTCCTTGAGATTAATGTGTGGTGTTGAAGCTGACATATAATTTTCCTCCTTAATCAATAACCGCTGCCCTGTTCATTCTTAACTATTTTTACGATTCTGCTTGTGCCGAGTCTGTCAGCGCCGAGAGAAAGCATATCCTCTGCATCCTTTATGCTCGAAATTCCGCCTGCAGCCTTGATGTGAAGACCGTTTTCCACATTCTCGCTGAAAAGCCTGATGTCTTCTCTCGTAGCTCCGCCTGTAGAAAAGCCTGTAGAGGTCTTTATATAATCTGCACCCGAAGCAGAAACTATCTTACACATTTTAACCTTTTCTTCCTCAGTGAGCAAGCAAGTTTCAATAATTACCTTAAGAAGTTTTCCGTCGCAGGCTTTTTTTACAGCCTTGATTTCTTCGAGCACTTCATCATATCTTCCGTCCTTAAGCATACCGATATTAATCACCATATCGATTTCGTCAGCGCCCTCTTTGACTGCTGTGTTAGTCTCGAAGCATTTAACCGCAGTAGTATTATAACCGTTAGGAAAGCCGATAACCGTACATATTTTAAGATTGTCTCCCACATATTCCTTCGCCTTTTTTACATACGAGGGCGGAATACATACACTGGCACAGGAGTACTTCATTCCGTCATCACAAAGATTTTTTATATCCTCCCAGGTAGCACCCTGAGAAAGAGCTGTGTGATCAACCTTAGATAAGATTTCTTTTATATCCATAAAATTACCTCCGTAATGTATTTACAGTTCAATTTTACAATGTATATAATAAAAAGTCAAATAAATTACACCTTTCTCTTGTAAATTTTCATCTGTTAGTTTATTATATAATCAGTAAAATTATCGGAGGTAAAATATGTTAGTAAACAAAAATACGCCAATTTCGGAAATAATCAGAACTCCCGCAGGCCACGATATTATTATGAAAGCCCTCTATTCTGTAGGACTGAACGGCGATTTTCTCAGAAAAGGCCCTCTCTCAAAGCTTACCTTAGCTAAAATCATAAAGCTTTCTAAGGGTAAAATCAGTGAGGAATTCATCGACTCTCTTTTAGGTATTCTTAACAGTGAGCAGGATATACCTCTCGATGACGATGCTCCCATCGAAAGAAAATGGTGGAAGGAAGCAGTATTCTATCAGATTTATCCACGTTCCTTCAAGGACTCAAACGGCGACGGCATCGGTGACCTTAGGGGTATCATCGAAAAGCTCGACTATCTTAAAGAGCTGGGTATAAACGCTATCTGGTGCAGTCCGATCTACGACTCACCCAATGACGATAACGGCTATGATATCAGAGACTACGAAAAAATTATGGAAGAGTTCGGCACCATGGAGGATTTCGACGAGCTTCTTTCCGAAATACACAAACGTGATATGAAGCTTATTATGGATCTCGTTATCAATCACAGCTCCGATGAGCACGAATGGTTCCGTTCCTCGGTAAGCGACCCTGAATCGCCCTACAGAGATTACTATATCTGGCGAGACGGTGACGAAAATACACCTCCTAACAACTGGGAAAGTCTTTTCAGCGGTAAGGCCTGGAACTACTACCCCGAAAGGAAGCAGTGGGCATTACACCTGTTTTCGTCAAAGCAGATGGACTTCAACTGGGAAAACGAAAATCTCAGACAAGACCTTTATAAAATGATAAACCGCTGGCTCGAAAAAGGTGTAGACGGCTTCAGATTAGACGTTATCAGCTTCATTTCGAAAGCTGACGGTCTTCCCGACGGTAACGAAATAATCGGCTCTATGATGGGCTTTAAGGGTGTTGAGCACTATTTCTACGGTCCGAGACTTCACAAATATCTCCACGAAATGGCAGAAAACACCTTTAATAAATACGACGCTTTTACCGTTGGTGAATGTCAGGGTACAGGTATCGAAATGAGTAAGCTTATGACAGGAGATTACCGCAAGGAGCTTAATGTAGTCTTTGCCTTCGACCACATCGAAAATCCCGGTAAGAAGCGCTTTTCTCAGTACAGATACGACCTCAGACCCATGGCAAAGGAAATGGTTAAATGGCAGCTTAATTACGGTAATCACTGCTGGCCGACTGTATTCTTCGAAAACCACGATACCACCCGAATGGCAAGCAAGGTATGTCCCGACGGAATGTACAGGGATGAATTAAGCAAGCTTTTGGCTGTAATGCAGATGACCTTCAAGGGCGTCCCCTTCGTTTATCAGGGGCAGGAAATAGGTATGACCAATTCCGAATTCGCATCGATAGACGCCTTCAGAGATGTGGAATCTCTTAACTATTACAGACAGGAAACAGAAAAAGGTGCCGATAAGGACGAAATCTACCGTATTGTAAAGGCAGGCAGCCGTGATAACGGCAGAACTCCTATGTGCTGGACGGCAGAGGAAAACGCAGGCTTCACATCGGGAACTCCCTGGATAGAGGTTATCCCCGGATACAAGAGAATCAATGTAGCTACGGAAGAAAAGGACAAGGATTCCGTTCTTAATTTCTACCGCAAAGTGATAGAACTCCGCCACAGTGACGACACGCTGGTTTACGGCGATTTCAAGCTTGCTAAGGAAAAGTGGAAAAATGTTCTTGCCTACTACCGCATAAGCGACAAGGCAACCTACTACATCGAAATAAACCTTACACCATCTCAGCAGAAAAAGCCCGTAACAACTAACGGCTTCAATAAAATCATCACTAATGTAAGACTCTGCGACAGCGATACCCTCGCACCCTTTGAAGCAAATGTCTACAGATTACGATAATGCTTTCTGCCGCTTCGGCTATGCCGGGGCGGTATTTTTTTATGCTGTAACGAGTATTATTTAGTAAAAACCTACGGAGAGTAATACTATGAAAAACGCTTTTATCAGAATAACATTATTAATTACCGTTTTTTCTTTTTTTGTCGGATGCTCTAGAGAAGAATTTATGGATTTATACGGCTTTACTGAAAGGTTTACCTATTCAGAAATAACTGCCGAAGACTTTTATACCGACAGCACCGAGGACGGAAAAGCAGTATATTACACTTATTTCGAAAAGGAAAATCCAAAGGTAATGGTGAAGCTTATCTGCTCGGAAAGAGGCAAAATCGATGAAGCAAGAATATATCTTTCCAAATATGACAAACATGGTAAAAGAACGGGTATTCTGACGGAGGATATACTTCTGTTCACAAAGCTTGTTTCTTCTGCGGTAACGGCTTTTACCGGATGGAATGAAGCTTCGGCAGAGGATATTATATCACAGATGCTCCTTTATGAAAAGAAAAGCTATGAAAACGAGGGCGAGCTTACCAAGACAAAGGGCAGCTTTCATTTTATCTACCATTCTGCCCTGCCCGGCTCAGAATTCATAATTTATAACACATATCTTAAGCCCGTCCCCGAAACAGAAAAGCCCGAAAGCAAACCGATGTACGGTGACGCTACCGGAATACGCACCGAAACAGTACCTACAAAGTAATTTTATACAACATTTTCGACAACATATAAAGGAAAAGAGTTTAAAATGATAAAAATACTTCAGAGTCCATTAAATTTGACATAAACACTTGAAAAAATTTCTTTAATGTTATAAAATAATCGGTGGTATGATAATACATAAAACGCTTAATACGAAAGGAAAGAAAGAAATGAACGTATTGAACAAAAAATCAGTTGAAGACATTGATGTAAAAGGTAAAAAAGTTCTCGTTCGCTGCGATTTCAATGTAAAGATGGAAAACGGCGTTATCACCAGCGATAAGAGAATCGTTGCTTCTTTACCCACAATCAAGTACCTTCTCGAAAAAGGCGCAAAGCTTATCCTTTGCTCACACCTCGGCAGACCCAAGGGTGAATTCAAGCCCGAATTCTCTCTTGCTCCCGTAGCAGTCAGACTCAGCGAGCTTCTCGGCAAGGAAGTAAAGATGGCTAAGGATGTCGTAGGCGAAAGCGCACAGGCACTCGCTGCTGACCTTAAGGAAGGCGAAATTCTTCTTCTCGAAAACGTACGTTTCCACGCTGAAGAGACAAAGAACGATGCTGATTTCAGCAAAGCTCTTGCTTCTCTTGCAGAAATCTATGTAAACGA
>JAFXDE010000047.1 GCA_017516315.1 Clostridia bacterium
GAAGCCTTCTGGATGAGGATTTCGTTTTGGTGCGTTCCTTTTCAACAAGCTGAATCTTTCCGTCAACATAAACCTCGGTAACAATTCTTTTTACAGTAAAGGTTTTGTTTTTGAAATCGACCGCATCCCATTTAAGTCCGCAGACCTCACTTCTGCGAAGTCCGTAGAATGCACCCATTACAATAGCAAATTCAAGAACATCGCCCTTGCATTTTTCAAGAAGCTCCTGGATTTCTTCTTCCGTATTGGCTTCACCCACAAAGCGCTCCTTTTTGGGTCTGTCAATTCTGTCAGCAGGATTAACATCAATAAGACCGATTTTAAAGGCATAATGCAAGGCTTTTCTGATGTTTGCATGGTAATGGATAATAGTGTTTGCCGAAACTCCGTTTACTGTCATTTCAAAGGTGTAAAAATCCTGAATCTGCTTCGGTGTAAACGAGGATGCCGAATATTCACCAAGACTTCTTTTACAGATGAAAGAGGATGGTACTCACACAAAGGCGGCTATGATTCGCTACAAAGATTATAAGTACGTAATGAGACTCTACGAAAAGGATGAGTTTTATGTGCTTTCCGAGGGTGAAAGTGTCAATCGTATTGACGATGAAAAGTACAAAGAAATTATCACAGAAATGAAAGAAGAGCTTCTTCTGTGGTATATGAAGACTTGTGATATTGTACCGAAGACTTATGATGATCGTTTTACCGATGAGTTTTACAGAATAACATAGCTTCTGTAGGTATTCCGCTTTTTGTGGGCAAGCTTGCAAATGGAGTAATATCTCTGACGGGCAAGACCACATCACAGTTTATTGATATGGTGAAAAGAAAATTTAAGTTGTAAAATTCAACCCCCTGACTTATTCGCTTGAAAGTCAGGGGCATTTTCATTCACTCAATTCAATTACTGTTTTGCCTTGCTTTTCTGCTATGTTTACGGGTTAAATTAGTCGTAAAACATCAAATGGTGCAAATAACTACACGAAAAACATTGAGAAAGGTGCAAATAAGTCTGATAAAAAACCATTAGAAAGTGCAAGAAACTCTCAAATTAACTTGCAAATTGGTGCAGGTTATGCTATGATACACATATAATAAGATGCAGGAGGTACAGTTATGGAACGAATTGCATTGCAGAATCTTATAGACTGGAATAACAATAAACGCAAAAAGCCACTTATTGTATGGGGTGCAAGACAGGTAGGCAAAACTCATCTCATAAAAGAGATTTTTGCCAAGACTTATTATAAAGACAATTACATTTATATTGATTGTAAAATAGAAGATGAAATCAGAGAGTTCTGTTCGGAAACTGCCAATGCGCAAAAAATAATTGAGTATATTTCATTGCTGAAAGGCAAACAGATAAATGAGAAGATTCTTCTGATTTTTGACGAGGTGCAGGAATGTCCCAATATTATATCGTCTCTAAAATACTTCTGTCAGGATTTCAGAGAGATTCCCGTTATTGCAACGGGTTCAATGGTACGAATCAAGCTTCAGCGTGAAACTAAAAAAAGAGGCTCAAAGGAAAACGACAAATTTCTTTTCCCTGTGGGCAAGATAAATCAGATGACCGTATATCCAATGACCTTTGACGAGTTTTTGATGAACAGCAATGAAGTCCTTTACAATACCGTAAAAAAGGCATATGAAAACAAAACTGCACTCGACGGTAAAATTCACGAATTAGCTATGGAGCAGGTTTATAAATATCTGATTATAGGCGGTATGCCTGAAGCAGTTGATGCATACATCGACGATAATGATATTTTTGAATCAAGAGAAATTCTCAAGGTCTTATATGATAATTACCTCTCTGATATGGAATTGTATCAGGCAAGCCAGGAAGCTGTTCTTCGTTCACGGACTCTGTTTCAGAATATATACAGAGAGCTTAATAAGGAGTCAAAGAACTTTTCACCGGGACTTATAGAAGAAAAAAGTAAAACAAGAGATTTTGCAACCTCTATTCAGTGGCTCACTCTTGCCCATGTGGTAAATCAGTCATTCCAGCTCAAGGAGCATGTCACTATGCCTCTTATGTCTGACAGCGACAGCAATTTCAGATTGTTCCTCGGTGATATCGGTATGTTTTCATATCAGAGTGGTATCAATGCAGCTTCTTTTGTATCTGCTGAAAGGGAAAACACATTGTCGGGTATTTTCTTCGAAAACTTTGTTGCAAATGAACTGATAGCAAAAGAATTGAAGTTATTCTATTGGCGAGGCAAAGCGTCTGCAGAGCTTGAGTTTATCATTGAATCTGATAACAAGCTTTATCCGATTGATGTTAAGAAGGGCAGAGGAACACTTAACTCTCTTGAGAAATTCTCAAATCATAACAAGTTTGAATTTGCAATCAAGGTTTCCAAAAACAACTACGGATATAATGCTGAACAGAAGCTTCTTACCGTACCGTTTTATTTTATTCCTTTTGTTGCAAAAGATCTTGCAGACGGAACAATGTCAGTATAAACATCAACCCCTGACTTCTGAAAGTCAGGGGCGTTTTCATACATATATCAGTTCATTGAAGACAATTTCATTTGCTCTTTTTCTGATGTTGTTCACCCGACCTGCCCACTCAAGCTGATTCTGTTCTGTGAGCTCTTCGGTAAAGCCTTCGGTGTTCTTAATCTGCTCCACGAGAGAACTAAACATATTCCGTGCCTGCTGCGCTGTGTCGGCAAGGTGGGATGAAGAGTTTGGCTGCTTTTATATTTTATGCGGTTTCGTCAAAAGCATCTTAAACAGCTCGCCAACCGTGCCCTTCTTCTCCCTATACCTCTCGCCACGGACAACCATATACTCCGCCTTGCAAAGAGTAATCTCCGTACCCTTGCAGGAAAGTATATCTCTGTCGCAGACGAAAAAGTCAGCATCGTTTCCCTTCTGAAGCGTACCCGTGTTTTCTTCGCCGAGCATCCTCGCAGGGTTAACTGTGTAGGTTTTGAGAGCCTCGTAGGGCGTAATTGATTGGTCAGAGAGATAGAAGTCCACCATACCGAGCATCTGCTCATAGGGGTTAACGGACTGCACGGGAGAGTCACTTGAACCGCAGACGCATACATCATTTTTGAGCAAATCCTTGAGTGGTAACTGTCTGTTTATGATGCTCTCGGGTAAAAACTGCTCATAGCTTTTAAGAAAATGCTTGTCTATCCAAGAGAAGCCCGGCTGTACCGTAATGGCAAGAGGAAGCCTTCTGATAAGCTCCACCGCCTTTTCTGACGGGAACTCAAAGTGGTCAATTCTCATCATAGCACCGCTTGTGGGGATGCGGTCTGCAAGCTCACCGTAGATTTCCGTAATCTGGTCAATGGCACTTTCGCCGATGGCGTGACAGGAAAGTCGGATGTTTTTGTCAAGTGCCTCGCTGACCTTGGACTTGATTTTATCCTTTTCGTAGTAGCAGTGACCTTGTGTACCGCTATCCTTGTAAGGTTCATTAAAAGCCGCACTGTGTGAGCCGACGGAGCCGTCAAGCTCCCACACACCGCAACCGCCTGCACGGAGAGTCTTCTGCTTTTTGCTGAAACTACCGAGTCTGTCATAGTCCATATACTGGGGGAAAAGCCTCACATCAATGTCCATTCTCTCGGCAAGAAAAGCAAGAGCCTTTGTGAGAATGTCATTCTCCACATCCTCGTTGCCGTCCATAGCACAGACTCTGCTGATGCCGTAGGATGCACAGAGGTTTGAGAAGTTGGCAATACCCTTTGCGATAATTGAGGGGGTAACATTCGAGGCAATAAGGGTAGTAACCTTGCCTTGCATAAATTCGTGAGCCTCGCCTGAGAAAACACCGTCGCTATCCTCGGTAGGAAGCTTCAGCATTTCCATAAGCTTTGTAGAAATAGCACTGCTGTGACCGTCGATACTGTAAACAATCATCGCTCTGCCGTCTGACCACTCGTCAAGCTCAAAGCGGTTAGGCAGTCTCTTTTCCTTAACTGTGGAGATAATAAAGCCGTTGGCGGTGATGATTTTCTGCTTAGGATTTGCCTTGCAGAAAGCCTTTACTCTTTCGCCTATATCAGCCATATTGTCGGGTTTCACTCCCTTAGATGTGATTTCGCAGATATTGAAGCTCGCCGCCGCAAGTACGATAGTATAAAGCAAATGCAAGTGTGAGTCTGTCATTGTGGGGTACACGTGCTTGCCCATAAGGTCAATCTTTTCGTCAAAGTTGCCGTTGGGGATTTCGTCACCCGTGTATGTTATCCTTTCACCCTCGGTTACCATTACGGAGAAGATGTCATCCTCCGACACCATAGAGTGAATCTTGCCACCGAAATAAAGTCTTTTCATCATACGGGCACCACATTACCCACAGCCATAAGAAGCTGCGCGATGATAACTAAAATCTGCACAAAGGTACCGCACTTGTTGCCGAGGGTACTGTCGCCCTCGTCCTTGAGGCTCTTGCGGTAAGCGGGAATAACAAGAATTGCGATAAGAATACCGATAAGACCGCCGCCGATACGCATAAACTCCATAAAGCCGCCGAGGTTAAGGAAGGTCATAAGAAGTGAGGGAAGTGTTGCGATAATCCAGCAGATTCTCTTGTCCTTTTTAATCTGCTCCTCGGTGATGTCGGCAAGGGCAAGTGAGATTGCCCAATAGCTTGTAAGCATAGCGAGGATAGTAAAGAGTGAGCCTGCAATCTGAGCCCAGGCACCGATACCCTTACTCCAGCCAATCATAGCGACCTCGGTAACCTCTGTTGAGGCAAGAAGGGCACAGAGAGTGATAACAACCATAAGCACGAGGTTATTTGAAAGGCCGAGGAAAACCGCCTTTTTAACCTTTTTAGCATCAGCGTCAAGACCTTTAACCGCCTGGGGTACGGAGAAGAATGCGGAGAAGGCAAGCATAGCCATACCGAAGAAGGCAAGGATATGATTGGGCTGACCGATGCTGAAATTGAGGGGATTGCTGATATTAAACAGTGAGCATACACCGAGCACACCGATAACACCGAAGATAACCGACACGGCAACTGTTTCGCTGACACCCACGGCCTTGAGTCCGAAAAGAACAACACTTGCGGCTGCAGCGTAGAAAATCAGCTTTGAAACTATCATCGGTACACCAATAAGGTCGGTGATGATTTCAGCCGCACCGGATATGTAAGCGGCAAGGTTTGTGAACATAACGAGAGCCATTACCACAAAGAAGAAAAGGGTTATAGGCTTCTGATATTTACCCGTGAAGAGATACTTTGAGAAAACCTCAACAATCTGTGATTTGCCGCCGCTTTTAATTGAGATATCGGCAATCATAAGGTGGATGATTAAGTTGGCAAGAAATGACAGTACGAGAATAGCCATAGCCATTAAAATACCGTTTTTTTCGGCAAGGTAAGGCATAGCCATAATACCACCGCCGACACCGTAGCCTGTGATTATGCAGGCACTTTGCCATACTGAGAGTTTGTTCTTTTCCATGTTTTTCTACCTCCAAAAGTTTATTAAATGTTTTCTGTTTCTGCTGTTTTACGATAACAGTATTATTTCAGTCTGAAATATGTGGTGTTCTTGCCGTTGCCCTCACGTTTCAGTTCACCTTCGGCAACGAGCTTGCGGAGTGCTCCCTCAACCGAGCTGATGCTGAGAGAGGGACAAAGCTCCATAATATCCTGCTTTTTAAAGCGTCCGATCTTATTCTGTGTTGCACGCCTTACCATCTCAAGAGAGGACAGTTTGGTTTCTACAAGAACAAAGCGGTCTTCAAAATCTCTGTATGCTGCAAGAATTGTGCCAAGCAGATACTTGATGAACGGGACAGCATCTGCTTCACCTTCATGCCAACCTTTCTGTGCCTGACCAAGAGCATCATAGTACAAATCCTTGTTTTTAGCAATCTTTGCTTCAAGTGAAATATACTTTCCAACGTAGAATCCGTTTCGATATAAAAGGAGCGTAGTGAGCAGACGGCTCATTCTGCCATTACCGTCGTTGAACGGATGAATACAAAGGAAATCGTGTATAAAGGTAGGAATAGCAATCAGCGGTTCAAGTTCCATATTTCCGATTACGCGATTATACTCATTACAGATGGCCTCAAGTGCTTCCGGAGTTTCAACAGGTGACAGAGGAGTAAAAAGAGTTTCCGTATGACCGTCGGGATAGGTAGCACTGATATAGTTCTGTACGCTTTTGGTTCTGCCCGCCATCGGATTATTCATATAGCTGTAAAGAATTTTATGAAGCTGAAGAATGTAGTTCGGCGTCAGGGGTATAGCATCAAAGCTCTCGTGGATAATGTTCAGCACATCACGGTAACCGGCAATCTCTTGCTCATCGCGGTTTCTCGGTGTGGTTTTGTCACTCATCAACTGACGAATACGGGTGTTTGTGGTAACGATACCCTCAATTGCATTGGATGCCTCGGTGCTTTGTATCTTTGCGATCTCCACCAGCTTTTCAAGCTCCTCGGGACGCTGCTTCAAATACATTTCTTGCTTGCCTGCTTCCTTGTATATGGCGGCAATCAAACCAAGCAATTCAGAATCCCATTTGTTTTCACTTATTTTAGAATAATTAAAGGTTCTCATTTTATCACCTCCGTATAATTCCCTTAAAGATTACCATTTTTTAAGGGAATTGTCAACATCTCAAGGGTATATTCCCTTAAAATTATATCGAAAACAAGGGGAAATATACTCTGTTAAGGGAAATAAGCATGAAAAAATAACAGACCTCCTTAACTCGGATGATGATGTTAAGGAGGTTTTTTCATTTCGTTTATCCCTTCACAAACATATCATACGCAAACCTTGCCCCAAGTCTGAATCCCCGATATAAAGCTGTCAGAATTGCTTATACTCGAAAACTCATTGTGGGTTTTTACCTAATTTGTAAGAAAAAATAACCAACATTGTCAAACAGAAGTACATTGGCCAATTCCGATTTGCCGACATACAAAGCTTAACCCCTGACCGTCAAAAGTCAGGGGTATTTTCATTTACTCAATTCAACTACTGTTTTGCCTTGCTTATCCGACATTTCCTTAAACTGTGCCGCACCGCCGAAGCTGTGTGTAACATAAGTTACAACCACATCCGACTGCTGTATCATCCATTTGTTTCTGTAAGAGATTGCAAAGCGTTTGGGTACTGCTTCAATGCCTTCGGGGAGGAGGGTGTGTGCATAGTCATCATACTCGCTTTTCTTTGTGGGCAGATAGGCTAAAACAACGTTGTAGGTTATGGGATAGACTTGGGATAAGGCTTCAAGCTGACGGCGGACCATAGTGTCAAAGCTGCCGTTGTTGCCGACATAAAAGACATCAGCACCGTGATTTTCAATTAAATCAACAAGAGTCGTCCGTAAGGTCGGCTCTGTATTTTTAGGCGTGTCCTTGTGACCGAAGAAGGTTACCGTCATAAATATTCCTCCAATTTATAAAACCCACCGATTTTTTTCGGTGGGCTATCTTATGACCTCGCTATCTTTGTTGACTCACAAGGTGACAGCAGTCTAATCCAATAAGCCTTAAAAGCCCGATTTGCGGCACCTTTGAGTGAGAAGCTGACCTTCAATTAAACTGTGTGTATAGCGGTCTATAAGATTCTAAAAATATACTATAAGCACTGCAAAAGCCACTTATAATATTTATAGTATATCACATCTTACAAACAATATCAATAGTCTATAGAAAAATTATTTTGATACTTATAGACTATAAATTGTAAGTGAGGAAGGTGAATCTTATGAGTGAAATAGCAAAGATAGTAGGAAAAAGAATAAGAAATAACAGGACTAAATTAGGTTTAAGCCAAGAAGAATTAGCAGAATTTGCAGGCTGTCACCCTACTTATATCGGTCAGCTTGAACGAGGCGAGAAAAATGCAACTATAGAGACCATAGAAAAAATATCAAAGTCATTGGATGTACCTCTTTCAAAG
The DNA here is from genome assembly GCA_017516315.1 of Clostridia bacterium. Classification (GTDB taxonomy): domain Bacteria; phylum Bacillota; class Clostridia; order Oscillospirales; family Acutalibacteraceae; genus UBA6857. The sequence goes on from JAFXDE010000047.1 coordinate 7,919, forward strand.
CTTTTCGAAAAACTCGGCGGAAGCAAAGAGGAAAGAGATATGGCGCTTGAATGTTATGAGTTTATTTCTGCTAAGAGCAAGGAGGAGCAAGAACAGATTTACAGAATTTTAATGGAAATGGATAAATATAAAGGCAACTGAATTAATACCTGCTCGAAAAAAAGGAACAAGCTACTCGTTTTTGTGAGTAGCTTGTTTTTTTGCTTTATTTGAATTCCAGTACCTTTTCTATGGCATCCGCCATAACCTTGTGGCCAAGATTTGTGGGATGAATACCGTCAACGGCAAGCTTAACAGGATCAATGCTTTTCTGAGCCTGGTAAAATACCTCCTGTAAATCAAGCACCGTTGCACCGTTTTCAAGTGCAATGCTTTTAAGCACCTCACGGAATTCGTCAAGTGTTTTATGGTAGGGGAATTTATCTTCTACAGCATCGATTAAAAAGGGCATCAGATATAAAATCTGAGTGTTCGGTAATTCTGTCCTTATTCTTCTGTAAACCTCACGGATATGCGGCTCCATAGGACGAAGAAGAGGAGGGTACTTTTCGGGAACATAATTTTCCCAGGCATCATTTACACCGATAAGCATTATGATAACATCAGGCTTTAAGCTTATGCAGTCTGTTGTAAGTCTGTCGTAAACGTGATATGTACGGTTACTTGCGACACCTTTAATTTCGACCTTGATATTCTTGCTGTATTTTTTAAATCTATTTTTCAGCTGTAAAGCATAAACATCTTTTCCCTTGATGGTAAATCTTTTACGCCTGTTAAACTTTACATCGGTAATACTGTCACCGATAAAAAGTATTTTGCAGTCTTTGCTTATCTGAATTTTTTCCATAGCTTTCTTATAAGCTGAGAGCTTTTTCTACGAGTTCAAATGCTTTCTCGACGATCTTTTCGTCGCCTTGCTCGAGAGGTAAAAGGGGAGCTCTTACAGAACCGAAATCTTTGCCGGTACGCATTTTCAGCACAGCCTTTGCAACTGCATACATATTACCCTGAGCAGAGCACATTGTGTATGTAACCTCATTTGCTGCATTCTGAAGCTCTCTTGCCTTTTCGAACTCACCCTTTTTGATAAGCTCATCAAGCTTGATGTAAACCTCGGGCATTACACCGTAAGTGCCGCCGATACCGCCCTCTGCACCGATAAGTCTGCCGCCGACAAACTGTTCATCGGGGCCGTTGAAGACAACTATGTCTCTGCCTCTCATCTTTGCCTGACGGACGAACATCTGAATATCCTGAATGGGCATTGAGGAGTTTTTAACGCCTACAACTCTGGGATTCTAGAGCATTTCATCAAAGAGTGAGGGAGTGAGTGCAACACCTGCAAGCTGAGGAATGTTATAGATAATATAGTCTGTGTTGGGAGCTGCTGCTGAAATATCATTCCAATATTTAGCTATTGCTTTTTCGGGAAGACGGAAATAGATAGGAGGAATTGTTGCGATAGCATCAACACCGAGGCTTTCAGCGTGGCGTGCAAGCTCACAGCTATCCTTTGTGTTGTTACATGCAACGTGTGCAATAATTGTAATTTTACCCTTTGCAGCTTCCATAACTGCCTCAAGAGTTTCCTTTCTGTCCTGCACACTGTGATAAATACATTCACCTGAGGAGCCGCCTACATAAAGTCCCTTTACTCCTTTTTCGATAAGGAACTCTGTAAGAGCGATTGTTCTTTCCTTAGAAATGTTGCCCTCATCATCATAGCAGGCATAGAATGCGGGAATTATACCCTTATACTTTTCAAGACTCATTTTTATTAACCTCTCTTTTCTATTTCTTCTATCATTTTATCGACCATAATAAGACATCTGGGCACATGGAAAGGTCCTTTAAAAGTGGAACCGATGCAAGCGGGAAGAGTGGGCTTTCCGTCTCTTCTCAGATAGCCGTACCATTCACCGCAGGGAGCCGAAGCAAAGGTCTTTTTACAGTAATTGAGTATCTGCTCAAAGATGCTGAGATACTTTTCGTTTTTCGTTTCCTTATAAATCATAAGTGAAGCGATAAGAGCTTCGTTGTGGGGCCACCAGAGCTTCATATCGTGTTCGTAGGCTTCGGGAGGATTACCGAGACAGTCGAAGAAATAGAGGATACCCTCATATTCCTTGTCCCAGCCCTTCTCAAAAGCCATATCGAAGATTTCTACGGCTTTTTCGAAAAGAGCCTCATCCTTTGTAGCCTTGGCTCTTTCCATAAGGAACCAGCTGCATTCAATATCATGGCCCGGGTTAACTACTCTGCCCTCAGTTACATCAAGACGGGGAGTACCGTCGAGTCCTACACTCTCAAGTGTGCAGCCGAGTTCGGGCTTTACATGGTATTTCAGAATATCCTGAACACATTCATCAGCTCTGCTGTTATAAAGCTCTGAATTTTCGGGATCCACACGAAGAAGCACGGATGTAACATTAAGCAGAATCATAGGTATACCCAAAGCTCTGCCCTGTCTCGTTTCGGGCTCGGTTTTAGCACCGAGGCCTGTAGGATCAGCCATTCCGTGGTTTAAGTTCCAGTACATATCATAGGCTTTTCTCGCTCTTTCGAGATGCTCCTTTTCACCGGTAATGCCGTAATACTCTGCATTAGCGATGCAGTAGAAGGCCTCAGAATAGCAGTATCTTCTCTGTCTGAGAGGCTTTCCGTCTCCGGTTACGGTGAAGTAAAGTCTGTCGCCTGCATTGCGGTTAACGCAGTATTTCTCGAGGAAATCAAGACAGCTTTTACTTGCCTCAAGCCACTCGCTTTTAACTCCGTAAACGTGACAGAGGTAAGAGAAAATCCATCCGCAACGGCCCTGCATCCATACACTTTTGTCTGTGGAAAAGACCTTACCGTCTTTGTCGAGACAGGTGTATATTCCGCCGTTGACCTTATCCATTCCGTTTTTGAGCCAGAAATCTGCCACAGACTCGAGCTCTTTTTGTATCCATTTTCTTTCTTCTAAAAGATTCATAGGCGTTCTCCTTATGATTAATTTACGAAATTTCAGCCTCGGGAAGCTACGGATTATTTTTTGGATGATTTTTCTGCGAGTCTCTTTTCCTTCTGAGCCTGCTTTTCAGCCTCGAGACGCTTCTGCTCGGCTAATTTTGCTGCGCGCTCCTCTTCACTTCTCTTTTTGGATTCTTCGTATTTTTCAGCGATGTCATCCAGATGAGTGTAGTTCTCTGCCTGCTTTACAAGTCTTTCAGCAACGATAAGGGGCTTTGCAATACGGTTGAAGTTAGCGTGCTTTTCCATTTCCTCGTTGATGGTCTTTTTAAGCTCTGCTTTTTCCTTGGTCAGAGACTTAATCTGAGCCTTCTTTTCAGCCTTGAGTTCTTTGTCTGCCTTCTTTTCCTCAATATAGAGAGCTTTTAAGGCTTCGTCGATCTGATTTTCTCTGTCGTAGTAGCCTTCAAGAATTGCGAAATCGGGCTTAACGATTTCATCTGTATTCTTGTAGAACTTCTTTATGGTTTTATAAGCTGCTATCTTATTTTTTGCCATATCGATAGTGAAGGAGCGATATTCCTTCTCGGCGGCATTGTTTTTACTTAATGCGCGGGCTGCTTTAAGCTCTTCCTTAAGCTCGGACATTTCTGCACTGATAAGGCCCTTGATACCTACTGCATCGATTGCCTTACAGATTTCAACCTGGCGCTGAACCAAAGGTGAAGAGAACTTATCCAGCTCGTCGCAAACGAATTTTGAAATGGTTATTTCGTCATTAAATTCTACATCGGCCTTATATGCCTTCTTTGCAGCCTTTTTATCCGTGCTGTTTTTCAAGGATGTCTTAAAGGCCTTTTTATCTACATTTTTAGGTTCTGCTACTGCCATTTCTCTGGCATTTCTGATGATATCGATACCTTCAACAAGAGCACTGTCATTTGTAACACCGTTACCGTAGTCCTCAAATAAAGCTCTTACCTTAAGAACACGAACAACTGACTTCTGCTTGATTTCGTTGAAATCGTATGCGAAGAAGGGAAGAACATTCATAAATGCACCGAAGGCCGCTACGAGAACCAGAACCTTAAGAAGGCTGAGAAGAATATCAGGGTCATAGAGGGCAGAATAAGCATTTGTGTAGTTATCCTGACCGTTTGCGAGCTGATCGGCAAGAATCTGTCCTACGGTATTTCCGTCACCGAGAACTCTTGAGAGAATATTGGGATTAGATGTTACGAGCTCAGCGTTGGCTTTAGTAATACCGCCTTTTTCGTAAATATAGGGAAGAACTGATGATGTTACAAGAGCGATAACCGTACCGATGGTGGTAACTGCTGAGAACATACCGTCGATTCTTTCACCTGTTTTATACTGCTGATAATCACGGATGTCAGCCTGGATTGAGGGGTTAAGTATACGGGCAAAGGAGCCTACAAGAGCATTCATATAAAGGCATCCCATAATAAGCCAGATAGTACCGTTCTTGATCTCGGAAAGGAAGGGGTACATCATAAGAATGAACAAAATATTAAACAGATTAGTAACAATAAGAACTGCCTTTTTACCCCAACGCTTAATACAGAAGGGAGCAAGAATCATACCCCAGAGAGAGGCATTACCGTAAACTGTAATTATGAGGCCGTATTCATTACCGTTACAGGCACCGCCGTAGTTATAAAGCCATGCGAGAATGTTTGAATAAGCGGATTCAAGGAAGCCTATCCAGGAAGCAAGAGAGATAATCCAGAAATACTTATTCTTTGCCACGGCGCGTAAAGCATCGGAAAATTTGATGTGAACAACATGAGTTTTAGCCTGAACGATTTTTTCTTCAGTGTGTTTATAAACAACGATACAGAGAAGAATACCTAAAACGGTGAGAATGGGATAAAGAAGTCTGTAAACACGGATATCTGTTGTGTTTGTGTGGAAAATGTTCTTTGCAATAATGGGAGTAAAGAGATTTACAACTGTAGGGGCGAATGAGTAAACAACGCTCTTTATTGAAGAAACCTCTGCGCGCTCCTGTGAATTGGGAGAAAGAACGTGAATAAGATTACGTAAGAATCGTAGAAGAAATAGAAGCAGAAGTGAAGCAATAAGTTGAAGAGCATTATAATCGCACATTTTGCCACATAAGCTCTTGTTTCACCGAAAAGCATACCTTCGCCTACTATGAGGGGAAGCTTATCATAGGGGAACCACACCGTCGCAAGGCATATAATCGCAGCGGGGATTGCCATTGTTACAATGTAAGGTCTGTACTTACCTGCTTTGTTTCTGGTGTTATCGATGATGTTAGCTCTTATACCCGTAAGAGGGATATTGGCAAGAACTGCGATAACATACATTATGTACATATCCGTGGGATTGATACCTAAGGTGCTCGAAAGCAAGGTATTGTTTGTAGAAAGAATACAGGCATTACCTATCATCGTAATAGCATAGGCACCGATACCGCCGCCGCAGTATGCGGCTATTTCCTTAAAGGTAATGTACTTACCATGCATGGGGATGTTCCAATATAATCGGACATCCGAAAGAATACTTTTGATTTTGTTCATTTTAATTCATTCCTCCCGGTTTTATTAAATACCCCTGATCCAATCAAGGGAAAATTTTGTGAACCATATATTCTGACACTTCAAATCAGGCTCAAACAGAGCACCGATGTTACCGTCGGGCAGTAAGGTCATGGAGCTGTAAACGAAATCGTCCTCTTTAAGTACACGGCTGTACTTAAAGGTTTCACCGTCATCCTCGGATAATCTGACGGTTCCGCACTTTCTGCCCTCTCTGCTTGCAGGGTTAAGAAAGACTACATAGGGCTTGTCTGCGTTTTCGATTTTGATTACAGAGGACTGGCATATGGGCTGAGGAAGACTATCGTCAAATCTGAAATCCTCCCAGCTTTCGCCGCCGTTTTTACTGTAGGCTACTGCGACACTTCTTCTTTTATCGTGATTTCTCATAAAGTATTTGAGAGTGCCGTCGCTCTGCTCGATAACCTGTGATTCTGTGAGCATTTTACTGTTTGGGATAAAGAAATGATTAGCCTTGAAGCCACCGATTTTTCTCGTGTTATTCGGAGTTTCACCGAGCGACCAGCTGAGCCCGTTATCATCACTGTAAATTACGCAGCAGGAAAGGCAAAGAGGCCATTTGCGTGTGCCGTAATAAATGGGAACCACGATTCTTCCCTTATATTTTCCGTTTTTAATGACTATTCCGCTGCCGGGGCCGGGGCCGATAAAGCTCATGTATTTTTTCTTTATCTGAGTGTTCAGTGACACGGGCTTTGACCAGGTGAGTCCGTCATCGTCACTGTAGCACATCATAAGAGTCGATGTGCCGAGCTCACGGTAATGAGTCGAAGTGAAAAGGTTTCCTACGGTCTTTCCGTCTTTTGTGACGCTGCCGTCATCGGCAACACTGAAATCGGTTTTTCTTCCGCCTTTTGTGTAAAGGCTTCCGGCCTTCACTATGTATTTTTTGCCGTGCTTACCCTCGACGATTCTGTAACCCTCGGGTGTTTCACCGACACCTCTTTTACAGTTGAGAATGCCTATTCCTGCCGGAGTGTGACAGTAGTGCATATATATTCTTCCCGTTTCGGGAACATAGGTAAGTATGGGATCGATGGCGGCCGAGGCCTTCATTTTCTCCTGACCGAACTCCTCGACGGCCAGAATGTAATCGCTCCAAGTTTCGCCGGAATCGAGGCTTCTTCTGACAACCTTGTCTATTCTGTTAGGGTTGTCACTTCCGGTGTAGTATCTGGCATCTGCACAAGCAACCACTACACCTGTTTTCGTCGTTACGATAGACGGAATTCTGTAAAAATCTGACGGTCCGCCTGTGCCCGGGCCAAAAAGAGTTTCAAATTTAATCATAGACAATTTTCCTTTAACAAAGTATTTATATGGCTTTGACCTTTACCACTATCTTTTTAACCTTATCGGGCTTTCCTTCGTAGCAAAGTCCGGGTTTGTGGGCATCCCAGGGAAAGAATATACCGTATTCTCCTTTTTGAAGAACTGCTCTGCTTACTTTTTCGCAGTCCTCAAGGAACATAATATCCTTTTCTGCACTGTACTCTTCCTTTACTGTCATGGAAGAGATATCTCCGGCATAAATAACCTCGGTGCCCTCTGATATGAACTGAATATCGATATAGTTTTTATGCGCCTCAAAGGAGGAATCGTTTTTTGATGTGTATTCCTGAATAAAAGCGAAAACTCTGTCCGAATCAATTTCATATCTGCCGGCGGGAAGATTTTCCTCCACAGCTTTTTTCAAAAAATCAAAGCTTTCGGCAAAGCCCTCATGAGCTTTGCGGTACTGATGTGAATTGTTTAAATTATCAATTATCATTATTAATACCCCTTTTTCTTAGAATAACGGGACATATTATATTTTACTGTAAGAGAAAACGCCTGATTTTTATTTTATTTCGGGTAAGCTTGCCGCTGCTACAGACTGTCCGACACGACGGGAGTTTTCATCGGGTATATGCAGCTTGATTTTTTCAGCAAGCTCGGGGAATTCCTTGTCAAGAACTTCCTGAGTTCTCTCGAGGAGAATTACGCCGCCGTCACCTGAGGTAACGCGTCCCATAATTATTACATGCTTTATATCATAGAATTCAGCGTAATATGCGATTGCATAGCCGAAATAAGCACCGATTGTGTCATAAATATCTGCGGCACGTCGGTCACCTTCAGCCATAAGCTTCTGGACTACCTTGAGCTTTTCAGCCGGAGAAAGGCTTTCGTCGAGCTCAATACCTGCAGCGGGTGCGAGCTTGATTACGCTGTCCTGTGAAAAATACTTAACGCCGCAGCCGTAGTCACCTGACCATTCATCGACCATAGAATCCTTACAATAATCTACGGGAACGAATGCGAGCTCGTTAAGCCAGCCTGTAATATTTCCGTTGGGGTCAATATATCCGCCGGCTTCACTTGTACCCATAGCTACGCCGAGAACCGAATCGTCATTAAGATCCATAGCGCCTGCAAGTGCGGTAACATCACCATCATTTGCTACCTCGATGGGAATGTTTTCGCCGATTTCTTTCGCGATATCAAGATACATATTCTTTACTCTTTTTTCGCAGTCCTCATCGCTTACCTTGATGAAAAGAGAAGCAGCCATAATACGGTTATTAACATAAATACCGGCTGAGGAAACACCGATAGCATCTACTCTCGGCATTTTAGAAGCGGCGGTTTTCATAGCTGAAAGAATACCCTGATAGTGATATTCCGGGTCGGAGTTAAGCTTAGGGAACCAAACTACCTCTTCTGAATAAACGCTCTTACCGTCTATAACCGCACTTACCTTTCTGTCGCTTCCGCCTGCATCAAAGCCGATACGGCAGCCGTCGAGATGTCTGCCCAGGGGAGCAGCCGAGGATTTATCCTTCGGAGCGTCCTCGAGAGCACAGAGCTCAACCTCGAAATCCTTTTCGTAGGTCTTTTTCATGTGTCCTACATCAAAGGCACGCAGACCTGTCGGAGTGTAGGCTTCTTTAATTCTCTGACCGACAACATCTGCACCTGCAATAACGAGCTTATGGGCGCCGGCAATCCAGACAAGCGATTTTGTGATACGCTCGACAAAACGGAAATTTTCCTCGTCGTGACCTGTGCCTTCGGGAAAAATTCTCGTCTTATAAGTAGTTGTGTAGCCGTTGTTTCTTATAGCGGCTATTATAATGTCCTGACCCTTTTGCTTTGTTGCTTCTTTCATTTCGCGTACAACAAGTGAAAGAGGCTCAAACTGAGGATCGAGCTTTGCGCTTACTTTAAGGTTCATATTAAACCCCTCCTGTAAAAAATATCTATATTATTTTATCAAAAATTAAATATTATTTCAATAGTTTTTACAAGAGAATGTATATAAAATAAAGATTTATTTACAGAATGCCGATGACAGATTCTGAAAAAACAGGAAAATATTTCTTTTTTTATTATTTTTTTGATTTATTATTTAAGTAACTGTCTTATTTTTTGCCCCTTTGTACTGATAAAATTTATATATATTATACATTGAACAAAGGTAAAAAATGATGTATAATCAACACGTACTTTTTCGGACATAGGTGAGTACGGCGGATTTGTTTCACAGTAGATATGCGCCTGAGGCGGTCGGTATCGGCTTTAGAGCAAAGGTGCTGAATGCCTGCAGAAACAAATCTTTTCTCCCGGCTCAACGGTGATACTGACGGTGCAAAAGCATATCTTTTATATATTCTGCAAAAAGGAGATAAAAAAATGAAAGTTACAGTATGTATCGGCTCTTCATGCCATATCAAAGGTTCTCGTCAGGTAGTAGAACAGCTTCAGCAGCTCATCGCAGAAAATAATCTCGGTGACAAGGTAGAGCTTGGCGGCACATTCTGCATGGGCAAATGTCAGCAGGGTGTATGCGTAACGGTAGATGAGGTGTTCTGTTCGGTTACTCCTGACACAGTAGAAGAATTTTTCGAAAACAATGTAAAGGGAAAGGTATAATATGCTGATTCAGATTTGTGTAGGCAGCTCCTGCCACTTAAAGGGTTCACCCGAAATCGTGGAGCTTCTTCAGAAAGCCGTCAGTGATTATCATCTCGAAGACGAGGTTGCGCTTGCCGGAAGCTTTTGCATCGGTAAGTGTAACCGTATCGGTGTTACTATCCAGATCGATGATGAGATTTATACCGGTGTTACTAAAGATAGCTTTAAAGAATTTTTTGAGCAGAACGTACTGAATGTACTTAAAGAAGGGAAGTAACGGATAATGCCGAATTGTCTGACACTAAAAAAATCAAACTGTAAAAACTGTTACAAATGTATCCGTAATTGTCCCGTAAAGGCTATCCGTTTTTCGGGAAATCAGGCGCACATTATCGGCAATGAGTGTATTCTTTGCGGTCAATGCTTTGTTGTGTGTCCGCAGAATGCCAAAGAAATCGTAGACGAGACTGAAAAAGTAAAGGTGCTTCTTCAGTCAGGTGATCCGGTTATTGTTTCTCTTGCTCCGTCTTTTGTAGCCAACTATGACAATGCAGGCATCAATTCAATGAGAAAAGCACTTAAAAAGCTTGGCTTTTACGATGTGGAAGAAACTGCAATCGGTGCAACCATAGTTAAAAATGAATATGAAAGAATGATTAAAGAGGAAGAAAGAGATATTATAATTTCCTCCTGCTGTCATTCTATTAATCTTCTGATACAGAAGCATCATCCCTATGCGCTTGAATATCTTGCGGATGTTGTTTCACCTATGCAGGCACATTGTAGCGATATAAAAAGGCGTTATCAGAACGCAAAAACCGTTTTTATCGGACCGTGTGTGGCAAAGAAGGATGAGGCTGAGCATTATGAGGGAATAGTAGATGCTGTTCTTACATTTGAAGAATTGATTGAATGGTTACAGGCTGAAAGCATCGAAATCGAGCCCGAAATGGATTCGGATGTCTGCTCCCGTGCAAGATTTTTCCCGACCACGGGCGGCGTTTTGAAAACAATGGCGCAGGAAAATACAGGCTTTACTTATCTGGCACTCGACGGAGTAGAAAACTGTATTGCTGCTCTTAAGGATATCGAAAGCGGAAAAATTCATAAGTGCTTTATTGAAATGTCAGCCTGTGTAGGAAGCTGTATGGGCGGTCCTGTTATGGAAAAATATCACCATACAGAAACCGTAAGAGATTACATTACTATCGCAAATTATGCAGGCGAAAAGGATTTTGAGGTTTCTCAGCCCAAATCCAAAGAGCTGAAAAAGCATTTTGAATTTATCGAGCAGCGCTCACTCCAGCCCTCTGAGCAGGAAATATATAATGTTTTGCGCCAGATGGGTAAATTCAAGCCCTCACAGGAGCTTAACTGCGGCTCCTGCGGTTATAATACCTGCCGTGAAAAGGCTGTCGCCATTATTCAGGGTAAGGCAGAAATTTCAATGTGTCTTCCCTTCCTTAAGGATAAAGCCGAAAGCTTTTCGGACACTATTGTAAATAATTCGCCTAACGGACTCATTGTTCTGAATGACCATCTCGAGGTTCAGCAGATAAATAAGTCGGCAAGAGATATTATGAACATCCGTTCTGCTTCTGATGTGCTCGGTACACAGGTTATTCGCATCCTGGATCCTGCTCCCTTTGTGAAGGTCCGTGATACGGGAATGGGAATTTATAATGAAAGAGTATATTTTGCAGAGTATAAGCGTTATGTCGAACAGACGATTGTTTATGACAGAGATTCGAGACTTCTGATCGGTATTATGCGAGATGTGACAAATGAGCAAAACGCTAAGGAGCGAAAGGATGCCATCAGTAAGGAAACCGTTGAGGTAGCTGACAAGGTTGTAGAAAAGCAGATGCGTATTGTTCAGGAAATCGCCTCTCTTTTAGGTGAAACGGCAGCAGAAACCAAAATCGCTCTTGCAAAGCTTAAGGAGTCAATAACCAATGAATGATTTGTGTGCTGATATCGGATATAAAAGTATAAATCATCACGGCGAAGAGCTTTGCGGTGACCATGTAGATATTATTGAGCCGAATGAGGATTCCACGGTTATTGTTTTGTCTGACGGACTGGGCAGCGGTGTGAAAGCGAGTATTCTTTCTACTCTTACCTCGAAAATTATCTCGACAATGCTTGCCGAAGGCTTGTCTCTCGAGGAGTGTGTCGAAACCATCGCCGCGACTCTGCCTGTATGTTCGGTGAGAGGTGTCGCATATTCGACATTCACAATTGTTCATCTCAAAAACAATCAGACTGCGGAGCTTATTCAATACGATAACCCTCACGCGATCATTATCCGTGATGAAAAAAATTGGGATTACCCGAAAACAGAAATGAATATCGGCGGCAAAAAGATTTTCAAATCTGTTATAAAGCTGCAGGAGGATGATATTTTTATCGTAATGAGTGACGGATGTCCTCATGCAGGTATAGGAATGTCATATAATTTCGGATGGAAGAGAGAGGATATAATAGATTTTCTTGAAACTCTCGCTCCTGCCGGCTACACAGCAAAAACCCTTTCAACCATGCTTGTCGATGAATGTGATAAGCTCTACGGACACAAGCCCGGTGATGATGCGACGGCTTGTATAGTAAGAATAAGAAAAAGAGTACCGATGAATATGCTGTTCGGTCCTCCGTCAAACCGTGATGATGCCGACAGAATGATGTCTCTTTTCTTCTCTAAGGAGGGCAAGCACATTATTTGCGGCGGAACGACATCTTCGATCGCTGCAAAGTTTTTGAGAAAGCCTCTCAGACCGTCCCTTACTTTTGAGCAAAGCGATGTTCCTCCTATTGCGGAATTGGAGGGTGTTGATCTGGTGACGGAGGGTGTTATCACCGTCAATAAGGTTGTTGAGTATGCAAATGACTATCTCGGTGAAAACAAGCATTATGAGCATTGGAGCTTTAAAAAGGACGGTGCCTCTCTTATTTGCCGATTGCTTTTCGAAGAGGCAACCGATATTAATTTTTATGTAGGTCGTGCAATTAATCCTGCTCATCAGAACCCTGACCTTCCTATAACCTTCAATATAAAAATGAATCTTGTCGATGAGCTTTCAAAATCCCTTAAAAAAATGGGAAAAAGGATAAAAGTAAGTTATTTCTAAGGAGATGACAGTATGAAAAAATTTGATACTAAGGTACAGCATCTTAAATATAAGGTTTTACGCGAGGTCGCTCACCAGGCTTGGAACGATACTCTTCTTCAGAATATTCTCGGTATACCGCACATTATTGTCCCGGGAAAAACCTCGACAATGCGCTGCTGTGTATACAAGGAGAGAGCAATTCTCGGTGAACGCGTAAAGCTTGCAATGGGCGGAGACAGAGAAAACCCCAATGTGATAGAGGTTATTGATATCGCTTGTGATGAATGTCCCGCAGCGGGCTATGAGGTGACAAATTCCTGCCGAGGCTGTCTTGCTCACAGATGTGAGGATGTATGTAAGAGAGGAGCTATCTCCTTTGACCATAACCATGTTGCACACATCGATAAATCGAAATGCGTTGAATGCGGTGCCTGCGCCAAGGTCTGTCCCTTTGCAGCTATCGTAAACCGCAAGCGTCCCTGTCAGATCGCTTGTAAGGTCAAGGCAATTTCAATCAATGAAAATAATGCTGCGGCTATCGATAATAACAAATGTATTCAGTGCGGCGCCTGTGTATATCAGTGTCCCTTCGGTGCAATCAGCGATAAATCCTTTATCCTTGATGTTATTGACCTTCTTAAAAAGAGTCAGAACAATGAAAAATACAAGGTTTATGCAGTTGTTGCGCCCTCGATTTCCAGCCAGTTTGTTTATGCGAAATTAGGACAGGTTGTTTCAGGACTCAAGGAGCTCGGCTTTTTCACCGTAATAGAAGCTGCTCTCGGTGCTGATATGGTGGCTATGAGCGAAGCAAGGGAGCTCAGTGAAAAGGAGTTTCTTACCAGCTCATGCTGTCCTGCCTTTGTACAGTATATAAAAACTTCTTTTCCTGCACTGCTGCCTCATGTTTCGCATAATCTGTCACCGATGGCTGCTCTTGCTAAGTATATCAAGGAAACTGATGAAAAATCAAAGGTTGTTTTCATAGGACCCTGTACTGCAAAAAAAGCTGAAGCACAGCTTGAAACAGTCAGTCCTTATGTGGATGCAGTGCTTACCTTTGAAGAGCTTCAGGCACTTTTTGACAGCAAGGATATTGACATAACAGCTCTTAATGAGGATGTGCTTGACAACGCATCCTATTACGGAAGAATTTTTGCCCGTTCAGGCGGACTTTCGGATTCGGTTAAACAGGCATTGACTGAACAGAGAATTGACTTTACGTTAAAGCCTGTCGTTTGTGACGGCATTGAGGCTTGCAAGATTGCACTTTTGAAAAAGAGCAAAAATGTTCTCGATGCAAACTTTATTGAAGGAATGGCTTGTGTCGGCGGCTGTATCGGCGGCGCAGGATGTCTTACTCACGGAGAAAAGAACAAAGCACAGGTCGACGAATACGGCAGAGAAGCTTTAGAAAAAACCATAAGTGATGCCGTTTCAGTTTTAAAATAATCAAGCCGGCACCTGCTTGTACACATTTTTATCTTTGATGTGTGATTACGGCAGGTGTCGATTTTTTGACCGTAAGGGCAGCAACAGAGAGTTGCTTGTTTTTCAGAGTATTCGGTGATAGAATAATACCGAGGTGATAATAATGGAAACAAAGGATATTATACTTAAGCTGAGAACTGAAAAAGGCTTCTCTCAGGAGGAGCTTGCCGAAAAGGTCTTTGTAACCCGACAGGCGGTTTCCCGTTGGGAGAACGGTGAAACAATACCGAACACAGAAGCATTGAAGCTTTTATCAAAGCTCTTTGATGTTTCTATCAATACTCTTTTAGGCTCTCCCCGTGAGCTCATCTGTCAGTGCTGCGGTATGCCTCTCGAGGACAGAAACATCAGTAAGGAGGCCGACGGCCTGTTCAATGAAGATTATTGCAAGTGGTGTTATGCCGAGGGCGAATATATGTACCACGATATGGATGAGCTGATCGATGTTTGCGTAAAGAATATGGCAAGCGAACAGTTTCCGGCTGAGCAGGCACGCGAATATATGAGGGATAAGCTGCCGACACTTGACTATTGGAAAAAATACAGGTATCTCGGCGGTGCGGAAGGATTCAATGAATTCAAACAGCAGCTTATAAGGGAAATCAACGATTTACATATTGAGGGTATGCCGAGGCTGGAGTCTCTCAATGCGCTTGTGGGAGGATATATAAATCTTGAATACAGACTGCCTGACGGTAAGACTGTAAAATTCCTCGACGATAATGCTACCTATCTCGGCAATCAGCTCGAATGTGAATTCGGCGGTGACAGATGCTTCGGAATCGCCGCTAATATGGACTTTATTCTCGTTTCCTCTTATGAAGAAAACGGGAAAAATCCCGAGCTTATCATATATAAAAAGAGATAAGAAGCTTCATACACGGCAAAAAACAATCAGCCCCTGACTTATCAAAAAGTCGGGGGCTTTTCATAGCTTCCGGTTGAAAAGCTTATCTCAATTATGCTATAATCAAATGGGAAAATAAGTTTTTATGAAAGAGTATTATTATGGAATTCAATGAAAAATTACAAGAGCTGAGAAAACAAAAGGGGCTTACTCAGGAGAGCCTTGCAAAGGAGCTTTTTGTTTCCCGTACTGCTGTCTCAAAGTGGGAATCGGGCAGAGGCTATCCTAATATAGAGTCACTGAAGGCTATATCAAAGCTTTTCGGAATAACGGTCGATGAGCTTTTATCGGGGGAGGAGCTGCTTGATATATCCGAAGAGGAGACCAGGAAAAAGGAAAATAATTTCCGCAGTCTTGCTTTCGGACTTTCTGATGTCGGTGCGGCGATGCTCTTTTTTCTTCCTCTTTTCGGTCAGAAAAAGGCTGAACTTATACAGAGCGTTTCTCTTTTATCGCTGTCTCAGACAGCTCCTTATCTTAAAATATCCTATTATGTTGTCGTAATCGGAATCGTAGTATCGGGAATTTTAAATCTTGCCCTTCAGAACAGCGAGCAGGAATTTTGGTTACGAAATAAGAATAGAATATCCTTGCTTATGAATATTGCCGGCGTGTTTCTGTTTATTATGAGTCAGCAGCCTTATGCGGCTACTTTTCTGCTGATTTTTCTGATAATGAAGGCGGCAATGCTCATAAAAAGGCAATGATACGAAAGGTGTCACAGAGGTGACGCCTTGTTTCTTGCAGTCTTTTTAATTCTGTCTTAAGCTGTAGTCAGGCGAAAGCCGAAAAAAGAAAAAAAGGATGGTTTAAGAATGAAAAAGAAAAATTGCAGGAATTTCTATGCTTCAGCAGTTATGCTTGCGGCCTTTGGTTTATGGACTGCGGCGGTCCTATTTGTCGATGTCAAAGCAATCGGTCCTTATGAGTCAGCTGTAGGATTTGCAACGGTAAATGCCTTCGTTCACAGACTTACGGGTGTGAATATGTCTCTTTATCACATTACTGATTGGCTCGGTCTTGTACCGATTTTTGTCGCGGTGGGTTTTGCCGTACTCGGCCTTATACAATGGATTAAAAGAAGAAGGCTGAGTAAGGTTGATTACAGTATCCTTGTCCTCGGCGGCTTTTATATTACCGTAATGGCGGTATATATGCTGTTCGAGACTGTGACAGTAAACTACAGACCTGTGTTGATAGACGGCATTTCAGAAAAATCTTATCCCTCGTCAACTACTCTGCTGGTGATGTGTATAATGCCTACTGCGATAATGCAGCTAAGAAGCAGGATTAAGGATGCTTCGCTTCGGAATTGGGTTTCACTTTTTATTTCCGCGTTTATTATATTTATGGTAATCGGCCGACTTGTTTCGGGTGTACATTGGTTTTCGGATATAGTCGGCGGAATACTGCTGAGTGCAGGACTTGTTATGATGTACAGATATTTTGTAAAAGAATAAACACCTGTCACTTTGGCAAGACAGACTTTAAATGCCGCTGAGAATCAGAGAAAATTCATCGGCGGCGATTTTTTTGTAGCATTTTTGCTTACGGTGTGCTATAATCAGTCAGGTAATATATTTTTTAAGAAGTTTTTTGAACGGAAGTGTAAAAAAAACAAATGTCAACTTCAAATAAAAGGGAAAAAACTGACTTTTCGAAGGGTCCCGTGTGGAAGTGTATCGTCGCTCAGGCGATTCCTCTGACAGTGGCTCAGCTCGTACAGCTTTTATATAATGTCATTGACCGAATTTATCTCGGCCACATGGGCGACGGTAACAGTATGGCGCTTACGGGTGTAGGACTGACCTTTCCCGTGGTTTCGCTGATTATGGCATTTACGGCCTTGTTCGGTAACGGAGGAGTACCCATCTTCTCGATAAAGCGCGGTGCAGGCGACGAGGAAACCGCAGGCAGGATTCTCGGTAACTCCTTTGCTTTATTGCTCGGAAGCTCTTTGATTTTAACTGCGGCGGGATATGCTTTCACTAAGCCCTTGCTTTTTGCCTTCGGTGCCGGTGAGGAGTCTTATGTTTACGCTAAGGAATATCTGAATATTTATCTTCTCGGTACCGTATTTTCTATGATAGCTACAGGAATGAACGGCTATATAAATGCTCAGGGCTTTCCGAAAATCGGTATGTGGTCGGTAACTATAGGCGCAGTATGCAATATAGTGTTGGATCCCGTTTTTATTTTCGGCCTTGATATGGGCGTTTCGGGCGCCGCCCTGGCTACAGTAATAAGTCAGGCTGTTTCGGCACTCTGGATTCTGCGGTTCCTTACCGGTAAAAAAGCAATTATCCCCTTAAGGCGCAGCCGAATAAGAATAAGCAAAAATATCACCAAGGAAATCTGTAAGCTCGGAATTTCGAATTTTATTATGCAGGGTACTACCTGTCTTGTGCAGGTGGCGTGTAATTCCACATTACAGTTATTCGGCGGAGATCTCTACATCGGTATTATGACCGTAACGAACTCTGTCCGTGAGATTTTTATGCTTCCCGTTATGGGTATAGTAAGCGGCGCTCAGCCGGTTATAAGCTTTAACTACGGTGCGAGACGGTTCGAAAGAGTGCGCTCGGGAATACGCTTTAATACCCTTATCGGTACTGTATATACACTCTTTGCCTGGCTGCTGGTTATTTTGTTCCCCACATTTTGGTTCGGTATTTTTTCTGATGATGTTCAGATGGCAGAGCTGGGAATAAAGGCGATGAAGATTTACTTTTTCGGCTTTGTGTTTATGTCTTTGCAGTTTGCAGGTCAGTCGACCTTTCAGGCGCTGGGTGATGCTAAGCACGCGGTCTTTTTCTCCCTTTTGCGTAAGGCGATAATCGTAGTGCCCCTCACTCTTCTGCTTCCGCGGATGGGTTTAGGTGTTACGGGGGTATTTATGGCTGAACCGATTTCGAATGTTATGGGCGGAGCAGCCTGCTACCTGACTATGCGGATGACTGTTTACAGAGAGATAAAAAAGCAAATCAAGGCTTCTGAAGCTGACAGAGACGGAGAATAAAATGGATAATATAACAGAAATCAAAGATTTTTCGGCTCCCGAGCTGGATGTATATGCTCGGCTGACGGAGGTTCAGCTTTTAAACAGAGAGTTTCCCGAAAGGGGACTCTTTATAGCGGAAAGCCCCAAGGTTATTGAACGGGCTTTGGATGCAGGCTATGAGCCTGTTTCCTGTCTTATGGAGAAAAGGCATATTGAGGGCGAGGGCAGAGAAATACTCAAAAGAATGAAGGATGTTCCCGTATTCTGTGCAGAATTCGATGTGCTTACTCAGCTTACGGGCTTCAAGCTTACGAGAGGTATGCTGTGCGCTATGAGGCGTAAGCCGTTACCCTCCGTAAGGGAAATCTGTGAGGGGAAAAGAAGGATAGCCATACTTGACAGGGTTATGAATCCGACTAATGTAGGAGCAATAATCCGTTCGGCTGCTGCGCTTGGTATGGATGCGGTGCTTCTGACTCCTGGATGCTCAGACCCTCTTTACAGACGCGCGGCAAGAGTAAGCATGGGTACCGTCTTTCAGATAGACTGGACCTTTTTAACGGATGACAGTCTCGATGAGGTAAGAGCTTTGGGCTTTAAAACTGCAGCTATGGCACTTAAGGACAATTCTCTTTCTGTGGACGATCCGAGCCTTGCAGCAGAGAAAAAGCTCGCCGTAATTATGGGTACGGAGGGTGACGGACTTTCTGACGAGACCATATCCGGCTGTGATTATACCGTCAGGATACCTATGTATCACGGTGTAGATTCTCTTAATGTGGCCGCCGCCTCGGCAGTAGCCTTTTATCAGCTGGGGAAATAAGATTTTAGTTGTGCTTAAGATAACAAGAAAATTCACCGAATAATTTTTTTGTCTCTGTATTTTTATTCGGAGACTTTTTCTTATCTGCGGTTGAAAACACCTGTTTTCTTGTGTTATTATTAATTTGAAAACAAGCTTAACAGCACCAAGGAGGAGAATATGAACATTATACAGACAATTATTTCCTACTTTGCCATAGCGGCAGCTTTTATTTCTTCAATTTTTTCCTGGGGGGATGCGACTATGACACCCTTTACGAACGATTACAATATTCCGGACAGTATACCGGAGTACAGTATAATTTCTACTGAGGAAAAGGATGACTGGACGGCGAAATGGATTTGGGACAAGGAAAACCTTAAGGAGAAAAATGTCTGGATGTGTCTGAGCAAAAGGGTTAATCTCGATAAAATTCCCGGGAAGCTTACAGCTCATATCTCAGCCGATTCGAAATATTGGCTTTACATAAACGGGGAAACGGTTATATTCGAGGGAAATGTAAAGCGCGGTCCGGGGGTAAACAGCGGATATTACGACAGCATAGATATTTCACCATATCTTAAGGAGGGTGAAAATTCAATCTGCGCTCTTGTGTGGTATTGGGACAATGAAACCAGCTATTCCTATAACGGCAGCGGACAGGGCGGCTTCCTTTTCGAGGCTACAGGCGAGGACATCACTATCCTTTCCGATAAGGAGTGGAAGGTGAAAAGAAGCAGTGCCTATGTTGATTCTGCTCTTTATCCTCCTAACTACAGACTTCCCGAATACAGTATTTTCTACGATGCGAGGGAAGAAACAGTTGACTGGACAGATAAAGATTTTGATACTTCCTTATGGGAAAATGCCACGGAATATGCTGACGGCGGAGAGGGTGCCTACGGTAAGCTTTATCCGAGAGGTATACCCTTTCTGAAGGATTATGGTCTCAAGGATTATGAGAATTCTGAGGATTATGAAAATTATACGGTAAATAAGCCCTTCGGTGAAAAAATTACCGTGGATATTCCTTATAATGCACAGCTTACACCTTATCTTAAGGTCATAGCTCCTGCCGGAAAAAAGATTCGCATAACCACGGAAAACACTTTGATAGGTGCGGTTTCGACTACCTATATAACTAAAGAGGGTGAGCAGGAGTTTGAGGCTTTAGGCTGGTTTAACGGTGAGCATATTACCTATAAAATACCTAAGGGCGTTACGGTGGTTTCTCTTAAGTACCGTGAAACGGGATATGACAGCTCCTTCAGCGGTGACTTTAAGTGTGACGATGAGTTCCTTAATTCTCTGTGGCAGAAATCTTTGCGTACGCTTTATGTTACAATGAGAGATAATTTTATGGATTGTCCCGACAGAGAAAGAGCCCAGTGGTGGGGCGATGTAACCAGCGAAATGATTATGACTATGTATTCCATGGACAGTAATTCCTATCTGCTTTATCAGAAGGGTGTAGAAGCGATGCTTTCTCACATTGATGAAAGCAAGGTTCTGCAGACTGTTGTACCCATAAACGGTGATTATTTCGAACTGCCCGTTCAGCAGCTCGCAGGAATTGTCGGATTCCTAACTTATTATGAATATACCGGTGACAGGGACTTTATTGAAAAGGTATACGGTCCGTCTCTCGAATATCTTAAGCTTTGGGAGATGGGTGAAAATAATCTTGTCATTCATCGAAGCGGCTCCTGGGACTGGCCTGACTGGGGCAAGAGAGCAGATATGACCGCTATCGAAAATGCCTGGGTTTACTATGCTCTTTCAGCTACGGAAAAAATGGCGGAAATCTTAGGTGAGGAGAATGACCTTTCATTCATTACCGAAAGAAAGCGAGCCATAGAAAAGGGATATGCCTCTCTGTGGACAGAGGAGGGCTACAAAAGCTCAGATGTCAAAAAGCCCGATGACAGAGCCAATGCTCTTGCAGTTTTGTCGGGTCTTGCAGATGAAAAACAGTACGGTGTAATTCTTAACGTACTTAAAACAACTAAAAATTCCAGCCCTTATATGGAATATTACGTTCTCGAGGCTCTCTGTAAAATGGGTGAATATGAAGCTACAAAGGACAGAATCAAGGACAGATATGAGGACATGGTTAATGAGGATTATTCTACTCTCTGGGAATTCTGGAAATCCTGGCAGGGTACTATGAATCACGCCTGGAGCGGCGGACCTCTTGTTATAATGAGTAAGCATTTCGCAGGTATCACGCCCCTTGAGGCAGGCTATGAGAAAGTAGAAATCGACCCTCAGTATTCTCTTTCCGATAAGTTAAGCTGTACTGTTCCGAGCGTAAAGGGAATAATCACCCTTGATTACGAAAAGACCGACAGCTATATTATTGATCTTACTCTTCCGCAGAGAGTGAAGGCAGTTTTATATGTGCCTACAGGTTCTTCGGTAAAGATCAATTCAGAGCTTTATTATAAGAACGGCGAATATACAGGCGAGAAAACAGCTGATGTTGAGATCATCGAAAAGGTAATCGGTAACAGATAAGGAGTATAGCCTTACGGAAAAAAACGAACCCCTGACTTGTTGAAGGTCAGGGGTTAATATTTATTGATTTGTGTTATCAGTCAAGCTCGAACACATAACTGTCATAGCCTTCAAGCCACTGACCTGTAAGGTAGTTACGGAAGCGAAGTACTACGCTGTTTTCGTAAACCTCCAGCTGCATACCGATACCGTCCTTCCCGCATTCATCGTTTGCGGGGTAGTAGTTGCCGGGGTTGCCTGTAGCCGGAAGATTGATGTAGGTAACATTGTCTGTGGTCTGTACTGAAGAGTCGCTTACTCCGTAGTGAGAATGGCCGCAGAAATAGAAGGTGCGTACGCCGCTGCCTTCGAGGATTTCTGTCAGACGGTCATTCTGATCGGAAATATTGAAGCCTGCATAGGAACGGTCACCGTTACGGCCGTATACAAGATAATGATTGAGAACAAAGCAGGGCTTACCGCTTTCTTTTGCTTCAGCGAGCTCGCTTTCGAGCCAGGAAAGCTGTTCGTCGCTGATAATCTGTTTACCGTCTTCGCCTGTACGGCCCTCACCGCCGAGTACGATAAACTTATAGCCTTTTTCCTCGCGACTGAAGTATACCTTGTCTCCGTCATTACCGAAATAGATATTTCTCATAATGATGAAACGGTCTGAAAGGGCTTCAAAGTCGCCGCTTGTGTTATCGCTTGTGTCCATATCGTGGTTTCCGGGAGCGACAATAACATCCTCAGCGTCAAAGAAACGGCTGACAAGTCCGTAGGCTAAAAGCGTTTCTATTATCTGACCGTTCATTGTGTTGTCTCCGAGAAGCAGAAGAAGGTCATTGTCGGCCTTGTCTGCAGCGCGTAAAACGTTACCGACACGCAGGTGGCGCGAAGTATTATTTCCTTCCATATGAAGGTCGGATAAAACCGTGGCAGAAAGAAGACAGTTTTCAGCGTCCTTTTTTTCGATAGCCTCGGGAGCACCGCCTAAGGGTAAGAAAATAAAGAAAGTAAGTAGGATTGCGAGAGTTCTCATAAATGTATGTATCATATTTATCACCTCCTCTTCATTTTAACTGATAAAATAAAAAATGTCAATAACAGGAAAATTCGCCTGAATCTTATTTGTTTGCCGCTTGTTTTCGTACGGAATGTATGATAAGATTAATGTATAATAAATTTATTTGTTCCGGAGGATGAAATAATGAAGAAGGCCTTTAAAATAATTTCACTTATATTGGCTGTTATAATAGCGGGCACATTGGCTCTTTCCATAAGACCCGAATACAGCGGAGTTAATTATAATCCTGCTGACAGTAAGAATGAAACGGATAAAATTATTAAGTTCGGCGAAGACGGAAGGCTTAAGATTTTACATATTACCGATACACATCTTAAGCATAATCATAATCTTGATCCGACACTCTGGACGGTAGAGAGAGCCTGTGACGAGGAAAAGCCCGACATAGTTATGCTGACGGGTGACATTGTTCTTAACTGCGAGAGTGCGGAGGATACAAAGAAGCTGATAAATGCTCTTATGAATATTTTCGATTCGAGAAGCATCCCCGTAGCAGTGACCTTCGGCAATCACGACTCGGAGCAGGGGGCTATGTCGAGAGAGGAGCTTATGGCTTATTATAACACCTTCTCCTGTTCTGTTTCCGTGGATGACGGTGAAAAATTAAGCGGCTGCGGTACATATAATATTCCTGTCCTTTCCTCGGACGGCGAAAAGGTAGGCTTCAATCTCTGGGTATTTGATTCGGGCGATTATGACGAAGAGGGCAGATACAGCTGTGTTCAGCCTGACCAGGTCGAATGGTATAAGCAGGTTTCCGATAAGCTGAAAAAAGAAAATAACGGAGAAAAGGTCAACTCTCTCGTTTTTCAGCACATAATCGTCGCTGAAATCTACGATGCACTTCAGAAATCGGACAAATGGAAATCCTATTCATATAAGCATTTATACAATGAAGATGAGTATTATATGTTTGACCCCGACTGTGTTAATTACGGAACGCTCAGAGAAACTCCCTGTCCCGGCTATGAAAATCACGGTCAGTTCGGGGCAATGGCGGAAAAGGGAGATGTTCTGGCTATGTTTACGGGACACGACCACACTAACGCCTTCGGCGTCGAGTACGAGGGAATTGATATCGTGAATTCTCTCAGCACCCGTTATATAGGTCTTTTCCACTCTACACAGTGCGGCTACAGAGTAATCGAGGTGGACGAAAGGGATACCTCCTCTTATGAGACAAGAGTGGAGCGTGTGTTCGATAATTATGATTTCGAAACCGTAAAGGAAGAAAAGGCAAAGGGCGACAAGTTTAAATATAAAATGTCCCGTGAATTTGCCTTCAAGGGTATGGTTCAGAAATTCGCTACGGTAGCTTACGGTAAAATGATAGAAGCCGTTACAGGCAGACAGGTAACCTATGCCGATTAAAGGTAAGGCTGAGCCTATAAAATATATAAAAACAGCCCCCCGACTCTTTTTATCTAAGGGTCGGGGGTGTTGTAATCTGAGGGTTTATTTATTGCCGAGAATGATTTCGGCATCGATTTTTCCCGTAAAGCTGTTGCTTTCCGTGATAAGCTCCTTTTCGTTATCGGTATCAAAAACTATTCCGTATGTCGGTGAATCGCTTTCCTCGGAGGAAATAAAGAAATTATTCCTTACCTCCAGATTGCGCACCTGAGAACGGAAGCTTATATAGCCTCTGCTCTTTCCGAAGAGACCTGAGGGACCGTCAAAGATATTGCTTTCGATAAAAATTCCGCTGTGATTACAGTCACCGTGATGACCGACAGCAGGGAAGCCGGCACATTTGAATATGTTGTTTGCTATTATAACATTACTGCATACCGTGTCATCCTTACAGAAATCGATAAGGGTACCGTCGCAGTTGTAAACAGGTCCGTAGGAGCCGTCACGGGCAAGGTCGAGCTGAATCTGCTCATTATAAATGTTATCGGGAATGACAGTATATGTAGGTCCGTCGAAAACACAGTTTGCCACTATAGCATTTGCTGTGGAATTGAGCTCTATCATGTGCCAACGGGAGCAGTTACGGAAACGGCAGCCTTCGATACGGATGTTACGGCAGTGTACTGTGTTTACGAGTGTCGAATGCTCGGTGAGCTTTTCGTTTCCGTCGAAGATACCGCCCGAAATGACTACATCGTGAGTACCCTCGTAGCCGCCCCACCCGGGCTCGGAGTAGGAGGCGAGGAGATATCTCGTAAGAGGCTCGCTTTTGTCGCTTCTTAAAATTACGGCCTTATCGGAGAGTCTGAAAACCTGATGAGAATAAAAGATAAGCGCCGCAGAAATGAGATAAGTACCGTCGGGAAAATATACGGTACCCCCGTCCTTTACCCGGTCTATGCACTGCTGAAGCGCCTTAGTATCATCGTGGATACCGTCGGCGAAAACATTTCGGTTATCTGTGACTTTGATAAATTTCATAGCTGTTCTCCTTTTTTTGGATCAGTATACTTATTATAATACAATAAAGCTGTCAGTACAACAGTTTTTTATATCTGAAGGCACTTTAAATTTGATTTTACGTGAAGGCTATGGTATAATGCCCTTGAAATATTTTGCTGAGGGGTAATGATTATGCTTGATAAAATAACAGGAACAGTAAAGGAAGCAGGCGGGATTATTCTTTCTGCCCATAACCGTGAGTCAGCCGTTACTGCTAAGGAGGGCAAGAAAAACTTTGTAACGAAATTCGATGTGGCCGTGCAGGACTTTCTTTTTAAAGAGCTGGCTAAGGCATTTCCGGAAGCTGAATTCGTCGGCGAGGAGAGCGAAAACGATTTCGGAAGCAAGGCACTGAGATTTATAATCGACCCTATTGACGGCACTACGAATTTTATGCAGGATTACCGCTGCAGCTGTATATCTGTAGCTCTTTGTGAGGGTAATGATATTATAGCAGGTGTCGTATATAACCCCTATACTGATGAAATCTTCAGCGCGGAAAAGGGTAAGGGCGCATATCTTAACGGTGTAAAAATAAAAGTGAGCAGCAGACCCCTTTCTGACGGATTGGCTCTTTTCGGAACATCGCCCTATCATCCCGAAAACACAGATGAAACCTTTGCTCTTTTAAGAAGGGTATTTGATTTTTCACGGGATATAAGAAGAAGCGGCTCGGCTGCCTACGATATATGTATGATAGCCTGCGGAAGATGTGAGGTATTTTTTGAGAAGGCCTTACAGCCCTGGGATATTGCCGCAGGAACGCTTATTTTAAAGGAAGCGGGCGGTGTCGCATTGAATTACGAGGGAAATGAAATCAGCTTTTCCTGTCCTAATGATGTGGTTTTTGCAAACCCCGAAGCCTATAAGGAATTTATAACCTTACTTTAATTTTTCTCTTCGGTAATAATTTACATATATTTAATCATCCATTTTTGCTTTGTTTACTATTTTTATTTTATAATAAAGCTGTAGAAAATCAGCAAAGATTTTCGGATATTGAAATGAGAGGATGTTAAATGTGAAGATTACCTGGTACGGAACAGCTACCGTAAGTATTGATGACGGAAAAACCAAGCTTCTTTTCGACCCCTTTGTGCGAATGAACAAGCATCTTGAAACCACACCTATCGAAGGCTTTACGGGCTTCGATGCGGTTCTTGTCACCCACGGACATTTTGATCATATATACAGCATCCCTGCTCTGGCGGAAAAGGATAAGAATGTGCCTTTTTACTGTACGGAAACTCCTAAGAAAACTCTTGTGTCAAAGGGCGTTCCCGAGGAGCGTATAAAAAAAGTAAAGCCTGATGATGTGTTCAGAATAGGGGATTTTACTATCCGTGTGCGCCGCTTCAGACATATTATCTTTGACCCCCTTTATATTCTTTCCGTAGTGCCCAAATGCGTAGTGGGCTTTCCCCGTCTGTTCTGGCAGGCATATATGAATCATCAGATGCCCGAGGGCGGAGAAATAGTCGCTTATGAGATTGAAGCGGAGGGTAAAAAGATTTTTCTTACAGGCTCATTCCGAGAGCATCCCGAGGAATTTTATCCCGAGAATGTGGATATGCTTATTCTCGCTAACGGCGGAAGTGTTTTCGTGCCGGAAAAAACGAAGGAGTTCATAGACAGGTATCATCCGAAGAAAATTTTCGTAGACCATTTTGATGACGCTTTTCCGCCTCTTACGAGGAATGTAAGCGTAAAAAGACTTAAAAGCACAGTGGAAAAAAATCATCCCGAAATTGAGTTTATCGTTCCGGAAATCTGCAAAGCAGTTGAGCTGTAATTCGAAAAAAATATTACCCTGCCCCCTCGTAGGGAAGTATTCATTTTCTGAAAAAAGTCCCTGTATTTTTGCGGAAGCAACGGAAGGTGACAGCTATACTTAAGACCGAAAACAGATGTGTTAAAGTTGATTTCAACTGAAATACATCTGTTTTATTATTAAAAGTAAGCCGTGTTCTCTTGTGCATTACTACCGAATAATCTTCGTTACATTAGTCAAAAATACCTACAAATCTTGCCTCATAACGGCAGAAAATGGACAAGTATACAATCTTTATGCCTTAAGGGTCACTTTTGAAAAAAATCTTGACAAAAATTTCTTTTTATTGTATATTATTAAGGCATGCGATTATGCAAAATTTCAAAGAAAGGAGATGCTACATTTGCCTACCTTTAACCAGTTAGTTCGTAACGGTAGAGAAACACTCGTAAAGAAGCCGAAGGCTCCTGCTCTTCTCAAAGGCCTCAACTCAAAGAGAAATGTTATGACAGACCATAACTCTCCTCAGAAGCGCGGCGTTTGCACAGCAGTTAAGACAGCTACACCGAAAAAGCCTAACTCTGCTCTTCGTAAGATCGCCAGAGTTCGTCTTACAAACGGAATCGAAGTTTCAGCTTACATTCCCGGCGTAGGTCACAACCTTCAGGAGCACAGCGTTGTTCTTATCCGTGGCGGTAGAGTTAAGGACCTTCCCGGTGTGCGTTACCATATCGTACGCGGTACACTCGATACTCAGGGTGTTAACGGAAGAATGCAGAGCCGTTCAAAGTACGGTGCAAAGCGTCCTAAGGCTGCCAAAAAATAATTCGGTGAAATTCCGGATAAATCTTTTTAATTAATTCCGTAGTCAGACGGAAAAGCTATGAATTGACAAATCTTCTTGCAGGCAGACTCTTTGAGTCTAAGCGAGAGTGTATATATATTGTATATGCCTCTCATTTGGTGCCGACGGGAATTTGTCACTCGAGTACCTATGATATCATTACTATGAAGGAGGGAAGCGCAGTGCCAAGAAGAGGCCAGATAGCAAAACGTGATGTTTTGCCCGATCCGCTTTACAATTCAAAACTTGTAACACGTCTTATCAACAGCGTTATGTATGACGGTAAGAAGGGTGTTGCTCAGAAAATTGTTTATGATGCATTTGACATCATCAAGGAAAAGACCGGTAAGGAGCCCCTCGAAGTTTTCGAGGCTGCTATGGAGAACGTAATGCCCTTACTCGAAGTTAAGGCTCGCCGTGTAGGTGGTTCTACTTATCAGGTTCCCATGGATGTCCGTCCCGAAAGAAGACAGACACTCGGTCTTCGTTGGATTACTCTTTACAGCCGTCAGCGTTCAGAAAGAACAATGAAGGAAAGACTTGCCAAC
>JAFXDE010000004.1 GCA_017516315.1 Clostridia bacterium
ACCCTTTACCATCGACCTTTTCACTTGGCATATTTTCGGTGTATTTTCCCTTATCAGTTTAATTATAAAAATAGCAATATATGCAGACAGAAAGGTTCTTTTCAGAAAAAAAGCACTGATTAATCTTGGCTTACATATTTTCTACACCGTAGCCGCCTTCGGTGAAATATGGTGGATATTCGAAAACAGCTTCTGAGCAAAAAATCCATTGTGTGAGATTTTCCTCATACAATGGATTTTCTTTTCTTATTTCATTTTCTTTCCGTATTTAATCTGATTTACTGTAAATCCGCCAAGCAGAAGAAGGAGAATAATCGGAAGAAAGATTATAACCGTAAGAGCGAGTCCGACAACCACACCGAGTCCCTTGTTGCTTTTAATAAAGTTTGACTTGGGACCCTCCTTAGGAGGAAGATTACCGTAAAGATTAAGCACAGCCTTAGCATCGCAGATGCCGGGATTATAAAGCAGAGGCTCTACCAGACTCTGCACCGAAGTTGCGCCCTTGAGAATACTGCTTATCTTTATGCCGAAAAGCTTAAGAATACTGTCGATAACGGCGAGAATACCCATAGTGATTTTATATTCTGCCGTGTCGGGTGAATAAGGAGAGTCTCCGCCGTAAAGATTTCTGACGAGGGAAACGATGAAGTCAACTACCTTTTCATCCTTTATGTGTGCATAGTCGCTCTTTTTTAGTCCGCTTTCCTTTTTAACGAGCTTAGCGACAGTGCCGATTTTAAGCTTAGATAAAATCTTAGCAAAGGGCTTGATTATCCATCCGATTTTATAAATGAGCTTTTCCTTGACGCTGAAGGCTGTAGCCAGACGGGCAAGCTCGGGGATATCCTTGCCTGCGGCGTCGATAACTCTTCTTATCATACCGAAGAATTTATCCTCTAAGTGGTCCTGGAGCTTTCTGCCGTTAATATCGCAGTTAACATCGACGGTATTGACATCTATTTTGCCTTCGGCAGGAAGGAAGGTAACCTGACGGAAGTTAGCGGGATAGCCTACTGCAGCGGCTGTGGTAATGTCATAGAAAACCTTGCCGTTTTCCGTAACCTTGTAGGAAATATCCTGCATATGGGTGTGACCGGTGAACATATAATGAAGACCCATTTCAGTAAATTGGTCGATTCTTTGGTCGGCATCCTTCATCAGATTTCCGCCGCCGATGATAGTGTAGAAGGGAGAGGGAGAGAGCATCGGATGGTGAGTCATGGGAATAATGAACTGGCCGTTTTTCTCTGCATCCTTTATCTGCTCTGTAATCCACTCAAAGCACTCATCGGAAAAGCCTGCCCCGTTTTTGCGGTTACTGTCGTCGTTGAGCGCGAAAAGACGGTAGCCGTCGCATAGCTGCACCACATAGCTCATGCTTTCCCTGTGTACGGCTATAGCCTCCTCGGGACCGAATTCGTAGTACATATCCCACAGCTCATCTCTTTTCACTGCGGGAACGGTTTCTGCTTCGTCACCGTTATATCTTCTAGTTACATCACCGTCGTGATAGTCGTGGGTTGCCGTAATGACATAAACCCGTTTGCCTCTTTCCTTGAGTGAGCGTAAAAGCTTAATTACGCCTTCGTGTGCCTCTCTTTCAGCCATGGTTGTAACGTCACCGGAAACGAGAACTATTTCGCTTTCGTCTTCAGCTAACTGATTCATAAGAGAGGTAAGTATTTCCTCGCAGTTGAGAAGATCGTTAGGTGTTTTGGCGTTTTCCTTTTCGAAGCCTTTTCCGGTAACACCCGTTTCCTTTGAGTAGTAGTGAATATCGGAGATGACATTCAGCTTTAAGGGTTTGATGCTTTCGTACATATTTTATACCTCGTTTTATTTTCTTTTGATTATTATTTTATGCTTTGCTTTGTTTTCGCTCGAAAGTGTGACTGTAAGCTGACCCTTTTTCTGCTTTATCGGTATTTCTTTTCCGTCGAGAGTACAGTCATAGTTACAGTCCTCGTTCATCACGCACAGCAGAGTAAATTTTTCGCCCGTGCCGTAGTAGGTGAAGTCGATTTCAGCCTCAGTTTTGTCTTCGTTAAAGCTTACCTTATCAAGATAGGTGTCGAAGCCCACATTGACCTTTCCGGGGCAGTAGTAAGCCTTAGCCCACATATTAATGGGTGTGGAAAGACCGCCGAAATTATGGAACCAGCCGCCGCAGCCGGTGACGGTATTGACCATTTCGAAGGTGTAGTAGCTTTCGTCTACCTCTCTCTTCCATATATTAAGGGCAAGATGAGCGATATCGTAAGCAAAATCACTTTCGCCGCAGTCAAGCATACTCTTCCATATAAACCACTGATGGGGGAACCAAATATTTCCGTTCCAGTAGCCGTTGATTTTGTAGTAGCTTGCACTTTTATCTACGGCGCTGATGCCGAAGGGAGTGTGCATTTCTTTATCATTGGTAAGGTGTTCGATAATCTTTTTCTTCTGATTTTCGTCGCAGACACCTGCTATGATAGGATAAATGCCGTCGAGACCCTTATTGAGGTTTTCTCCCTCGGTAGTGGTGTATTTTACCGTAGGCTCATAATTTTCATCGTGTAAAACATAGCTGTAATAGCCGCTTTCATCATCCCAGGAGTATTTATTGAGAGCTTCGGTAAGAACGGCACAGTCATTTTTATATTCCTCTGCATCCTCATTTTTGCCGAGTCTGTCAGCCATAATGGAAAGAATTTTACCGAAACGGATAACCTGTGAGGTCGAAATTACGGGAGCAGCCTTGTCACGAAGCTCATCCGCCTTCATAGCCATCTGTGCAGGGTAATCGTCCATACCGCTTGATGAGTAGAAGTAATCGTATGTAGTAAGAAGTCCGCTTCTGAACTTTCCTGTCGTTGAGCCTCTTATCTTGCCTCTGAGGAAGAGATAATAAAGTCTCGCTCTGGAGTAGTAGGAGAGGAACCTTTCTTTATCGTTGGTGCTTTGCAGCATTTCATAAAGCTGATAAATCTGTACGGGGACAGGCGAGCCGTGGTGTAAAAAGGCGTAGTCGGGATTATCCTCAGTACTTAAATATGTGTCGATGATATATTCGGCGAATCTCGGTGCGATTTCGTTCATGCCCAGACCGATAAAGCCTGAATCCCAGGTGTAAAGGCAGTCCCAACGCTTACCGGGGGTGTGGTGGATGATGAATTCACCGTGCTTGTAGATGGGGTAAACCGCATTAGTCATAACCGTAGCGGCTAAAATCTGATTGCTGAGCTTGTATTTTTCACCGTCGCTGTTCAGCTTTATGTCGATAGCAGTCTTCTTCATTTCGGTGTAGAGCTTTTCGTATTCATCCTCGCTTCTGTAGTCAGCTTCACCCTTTGAAATTACCGCATACCGTACAGCCTTGCTGTGAGGCTCTACGAAAATAGTATGACTGACAGCATTGTGGAAAAAGCCGTTATCGCTGTGCTTACGGTTAAAGGCACCCGTGAAGCTTTCCGTAACATCGTCGAAGGTTTCGTCAGCATTTGAAAGTCTCGCAGTCATACAGTCCTCAAGGGCACCTGTTTCTATCTCTCTGAAGCGTGTGTTATCGTCGAAGACACGAAGACGGTACTCACCCTCGATTTTTTTATATTTAAGAGTAGTAAGCCAGCCCTTTTCCAGCTTCTTATCGGTAAAATCGGGTACGAAATCCACTTCTTCCAGGGTGACGGTGATTTTTTCCTTGTCCGTTTCTTCCGTTATGGCGAAGAAGTCGAATTCAGCCGCACCGGTACCCTCGGAAACGAGTGAAAGCTCAAAGCTGCCCTTGCTGACGGAGCCGAGAGGAAAGAAAATAATTTCAGGGTCATCACAGGGAGGGAGGGTTATGATTTTATTACCGTTAAGAGTGAAGGTGGCGGTATTTTCGCTGTTTATGTAGTGAACACCAACCTGCTTGCCCTGCTCATAAAAAATGTCGCTTGTTCTGTAGCGAATAGCTAAAACAGCGTTTTCGTAGTCATTTTTAAGGTCAAGATTATACTTTACTCTGTCATTTTTTTCACCGCCGAAGGGCTTGATAACTCTGTGGGGCAGATGCCATTTTTCGGCCCTGTCGCCGAGTCCTTTTTCAGCCGTAAAGCGCTTGTCGAAAAATTCGCCCTTTTTTCTGCCGTCGGCATTCTGCTCATCCCATGGACGGCAGGTGTTATAATCGTATTCGCTGTAATTTACGGCATTGATAAAGTCGCATTTTTCGGGAAGACTGACCTCGGTGTAAGCATCCTGAGGATATTCGACGGAAGAAAAATAGTTTACTACACAGTTTTTGATTATATCGGAATTATTTACTATTTCTGTTCTTATTAAAATACTGTTATTATTAATGCGTGTATAGGATACATCAGCATAAACCTTATCCTTCCATTCAAGGTCGTGTCTGTAGGAATAAAAACTGTAATCCTCATTGGAAAGCCAGGGATGGTAGGCTGAGGGGAGAGTAACATTAGGTACTCTTATATCGAAAGCCGAAACGGCCGGGCAGGTGCAAAGATCAAATCTTATGCCGTCATATTTTTCGTGCTTTGCAATGTTGGAAATACCGGCATATTTTTTACCGAAGGGACCCCAGCCCCAGAAAACACCGAATTTGTCCTTCATATTTCAGTCTCCTTTTTTATCGTATAAAAGCATTATACTATAATATAACAAATTATGTCAACGAATTATTAAAGCATTTTTCAGCCGTAAAACACATAAATTTTATACACTTTATCAATTTGTTATACGAGTGTTAAAAAGTATTAAAATTTATGAATATTTCCTTTTTTTATAATAAATCTTAAGAAAAAGACTTGAATTTTATTAAATGTGGTGATATAATTGGATCAAAGTAGGAAACTTAAATATTCCAATTGGAGGTAAATATCATGAAAAAAATATTATCCGTACTTTTAGCAGTTATGATGCTTTTCGGCGTACTTGCTATGACAGCATCAGCAGAAAATTTTGATATGGGTTATTCTAAGGCTGCAAGTTGCCTTCGTTCAGAAGTAGGTCTCGGTGCCGATGATGTTTTCGGAAGAACAGAGGGACAGTTTGTTCTTGTTTATTTCAATACAGGCGGATTTGCTACTAACTCATTAGTTGGTATGTACGATGCTGATGCAGGCTGTACCGTAGTACAGAACCCCGGTTATGAAGGTAACTTCTGGCTTATTCCCGATGATCCTACATCTTCATATTTCATCGGTCAGAACGGCAGAATTCCTCTTCCCAGAATGTTAGGTAACGAGATTCAGTCTTTCGAAGGCTGGAGATGCTTAGCTAACGGTCAGTCTTATGTTGCAGGACAGACTATTTCCATTACCTTAGATATGGTAAATAACCTCGGTGTTGTTGAATTCGAACCCATCGCAGGTTATGCTCAGCCCGAAGAGGATACTATGGGTACAATCCTCGGCATCCTTATCAAGGTTTTCGGTTCTATCATTGGTCTTCTCTTCTGTAACGGTGATGTTGTTGCAGGTCAGGAAATGGTAAGCGGCATCCTTGGCGGTATCGTTGGCTGATAAACTTACATAAAGATCAAATCCGTTGTGCATCGCACAGCGGATTTTTTTGTAATAAATTACCGACTCGGCAGGGACTGTCAATTTTTTCTTTAAGGCTTTATTTTTTTCATTTTCTGTGTTATAATTAAAAAAGTATGTTTCTGAAAGGAGAATGATAAATGATTAATCTTGCCGCTGACGAAAAAATCGAGCCTCTCGGTAATAATATGGAAATCGTCGTTTCAGCTTCGCACACCTTTGGCACCGACGCCATTCTCCTTGCTAATTTCGCATCGATAAAAAGAAAGGATACGGCCTGTGATATGGGTACGGGATGCGGAATTATTCCTCTTATCTGGTGTAAGGGTGAGACAAAGTGCATTTATGCCATTGACATTCAGCCGAAAGCCATAGAACAGGTTAAAAAGTCTCTTATACATAATTCTCTCGGAGAAAGAATAATTCCTCTTAACTGTGATCTTCGCTCTCTTAAGGGTGTTCTTCCTGAGGGTGTATTTGACCTTGTTACGATGAATCCTCCCTATAAGCCTGTGGGAACGGGTATCGAAAGCGTCAGCGAAGCGGAAAGGATAGCCCGTCATGAAGTGACTTGTACGGTGGATAATGCTGTAGAAGCAGCCTCGAAGCTTCTTAAATACGGAGGTCGATTCTGTATGTGTCACCGTCCCGAAAGACTTTGCGACATTATTGTCAGTATGCGTAGCGGCGGCATAGAGGTTAAGAAAATCCGTTTCGTAAAGCAGACTGAGGGAAAGGCTCCTTGGCTTGTTCTCATTGAAGGGAAAAAGGGCGGTAAAAGCGGCGTTACAGTAATGCCCGACCTTATAATGAAAAATAAGGACGGCAGTAATACAGATGAATTCAGAGGTATGTTCGGCGATTATATGGACGGACATCAGTAGGTGATAATATGAGTATGCTTTATGTAGTAGGTACCCCCATAGGAAATTTAGGCGACATTTCTCCCCGTGCTCTCGAAACTCTCGAAAAGGTAGATTTTATCGCTGCCGAGGACACAAGAGTAAGCCTCAAGCTTTTAAATCACTTCGGTATAAAAAAGCCGATGATAAGCTATTTCGAGCATAACCGCAGAGAAAAGGGCGAGATTATCGTTGAACGTATTCTTGGCGGCGAAACCTGTGCTATAATAACCGATGCGGGTATGCCTGCCGTTTCTGACCCGGGTGAGGATCTGGTAGCTCTCTGCCATGAGAGGGGAGTAAGGGTAAGCGTAGTTCCCGGACCCTCCGCCTTTGTAGCGGCTCTTGCTCTGTCAGGTATGAATGTGGGCAGATTTACCTTCGAAGGCTTTCTGAGTATGAATAAGCAAAGCCGAAGAGAGCATCTTGCCTCTGTAAGAGATGAGAAAAGAACTATGATTTTCTATGAAGCACCCCATAAGCTTGCCGCCACCTTGAAGGATTTTTACGAAACCTTCGGCGACAGAGAGCTTACCATAGTAAGAGAAATCACTAAAATTCACGAAGAGGTCATCAAGACTAATCTTGCCGAGGCAAGTGAAAAATACGCTGACAACTCTCTCAAGGGTGAAATAGTTCTCATTATCGAAGGTAAAAAAGAGGAAGAGGAAAGCGAGATAACACTCGACGATGCTCTTATTCTTGCGCGCAGGTACATGGAAGAGGGAATGGGCGCATCTATGGCGGCTAAGCAGGCAGCTAAGGAAACAGGAATAAAAAAAGGCGATATTTATAAAGCTCTTCAGTGAGAAAGGATTGTTGATTTATGAAAGAATGGTTATCACAGTATGGCTATCTTCTTTTGGTTTTTGTGGCTGTGTGTATCGGTGCGGCAGTGATTTTTTATTTCGCTGTCAGAGCCTACTCTAAGCACAACGCTTTATATAAAGCACAGGAGACAGAAATGAAGCGCCTTTTAGCACTTAAGGAGAAATATATGGATTTCACCGAGGAGACACTTGCTTCAGCGGATGAGAAAGAGATTCTCGAAGGCGTAGCTCTTTCTTATCAGTTAAGATTGCAAAAGGAAGAGAATCCGGAAAAGGCCTTTGAGCTTCTCGGCGAGGAAAAGAAAAAGCTATATGTTCTCGATGTATTCTGCGCTGACGGGGATGTAAAGGTTTTCTTTTCGGAGAACGGAAAAATAGTGAAGGAGAAAATTATTCCTGCACTTACTATGATAGGTATGGAGGATTTCGCGATTAAGCTTAAGGATGTATATGATATGTATGACGAGGCTAACGAGGAAATTTCCTACAGCGAAAACAAAATAGAAAAAATGAATGAGTATATATCCGATAATGATATTTTAAGCAAAATTAAATCAGAGGGTGCAAAATATATAAAAAATAATTTTTCCGCCGTGAAAAATTAACACTTTGTTGAATTGACATATTCTCTCTTTAATAGTATAATTAATTGATTTATTTTATTTAGGAGGCGTCAGAGTTGCGTAAAATCACTGTGATTGTTTTAGCACTTGCCCTTATAATGGCTGTAGCTGTTGCCTGCGGTAAGGACAGTGACGAGGTCACCACCACAGCACCTATCGCTACACAGTATATTCCCACTACACAGCCCACCACTACACAGCCCTCTACTAACGATTCGTCATACATTCTGACTACACAGACAGGACAGACAGCTCCCTGGGCTGCTACTACGAGATTTGAATTTTCGGATGCTGCTGCGGAAAACACAGCACCCACAAATAATCCTACACAGAATGTAAATCCTTCGGATTATAATATTTCATTTAATGTCAGTGAAATTCAGAAGCCTAATGTAAATACTTCTGTGGCACCGTCTACTGCTCCTCCACCCTCATCGGGTACTACTAAGGGAGAGACGACTACGGCAGATAAAAGCGCAGAGCCCGTTTCACTTATCGTAAACTCTACAGCTTACGGTGACGGTGTAATATATGTAGAGGTTGACCCTTCAAATTGGGACGGTAATTTCGCTGCCGGCAGTCAGAATATCACCGTTAAGGTTAACGGTACTGCTTTGGCTACTTCGGCTACCTGCTCCGTACCTTCGAAGAAAACAGGCAGCATTTACGAAATCAAGGTTACTATTCCTGCACAGTCTGTAAATTCAGGTGATGTAGTATCTTTTACCATTCCTACGGGCATTGTAAAAAATCAGGCAGGCTCACAGTATAACCTGAGCTACAGCACATCAGTTACAGTTTAAAGCTTTCACCGCATTTCCCGGGAAGTGCGGTGTTTTTTTGTTTAATGAGGCTTCTTTAGTCAATAATAAAGGGGGAGTGATAGTATGATTTCTCTTTACCGACTCAAAGGAAGAGCCTTACAGATAGATAATAGCCTTATTATGACACTTTCCTTTTTTACGGGATGCTTTCTTATTTTTTCAGTTAATTTTCTGCCTTCTTTATATGAGCGTTTTCTTTCTCCTGTTTTTGAGGCAGAGGCTTTTTCTTATGTGATAGATTTTTCTTTTTCGGTTTTCTTTTTGCTGATTCTTTTCGGTGCTTATTCTTCTGTACGGTTAGGCACCAAAAGATATCTTTTCAGAAAGGCGGTAAAGAAAAAGCCGAGGGCGAAAGATATTTTTTTCTATTTCTCACCGAAAAACTTCTTTATGGCGTTTTTTTATTCTTTAAGAATTACTCTGATAAAGCTTTTGATTTTTATTTTTTGTCTTTTTCCGTCGGCGGTGTGCTTTTTTATGATGGAACGGTTTTCGCGGCAAGGTGTATCAGCGCTGGTGTGTATTTCTCTTGCGGTGACAGCACTTTGTCTTTGCGTAAACGGCGGAGTTTTTTATTCTCTCTTTAACTCCTCTTTTTTTCTGTGTGACTATTATTTTATTGACGGTGCCTATGTTTCCTTCAGACATATCGTATCCCTGTCGCAGAGGTATATGAAAGGCAAGAATACTCTCCTTACCCGAATGAAGCTGAGCTTTGCAGGCTGGTTTGTTCTGTGCTTTCTTATTCTGCCCGTGGCTTATGTATGGAGCTATTATAATCAGTCTCTTGCGGTGGCGGCGGCAGAATTTATGAAAGAAAAAAAGGTCTGACTATTTACAAAAACCTTAACTTTTGATATTATATGGATATGAAAAATCAAAGTGAGGGTTACCTATGGCAAATTATGATATATTTGTACCTCTTTTCTCCTGGCTTATCGGCGGCTCGAGAATAGGCGGAAGCTATAATGTTTACTGTGCATCCCGCGGCACCGACGGTGAAAAGGGCTGTATGGGAAGAGATATTTTTAATTACCGTATATGGATAGAAAAGCTCGATGAGCAGGAAATACTGAAGGCTGCCGTTTATTACGGCCTTAAAAGCTTCGAAAACCAAAATGAAGATGAAATCACCGTTAAGGTTTTTGATTTCGAAGAGGAAAGTCTTGAGGAAATAAAAAAGTGGCTTGAAGAAATGTCCGAAAGCTGACATCAGGGGGCGAAAGCCCTCTTTTTTTACTTTGTGAGACATAAAAAGTTTTTTCGAGCAAATCAGAGAAAAACAGAGCAAATCGGAGAGAAATCGAGATTTTCAAATAATTCGTTAAACTTGCACTTGGTTTTTGCTTAAAATAGCGAAAAAAATGTTGACATTTGCTCAAAAATGTTTTATATTGTGTCTTATACAGAATATATATTTATTCTGGGTAAGTGCGGAAAATTACCGCATAATTCACGCAGGAAAAGGGGTTTAATAATGATGGAAGATAATGTAATTATCAAACTTCAGAATATTTCCAAAAAATTTGAAGATGATGTTATTCTCGATAACATTAATCTGTCTATAAAGGATAAAGAATTTATGACCTTTCTCGGCCCTTCGGGCTGCGGTAAAACCACTACCTTAAGGATAATCGCAGGCTTTTTAGAGTCAGACAGCGGTCAGGTGCTTTTCGAAGGCAAGGATATAAATAACCTTCCGCCTCACAAAAGACAGGTTAATACTATTTTTCAAAGATATGCTCTTTTTCCGCATCTGAATGTCTATGATAATATTGCTTTCGGTCTTCGTATCAAGAAGATGAAGGAAAAGGATATAAGCAAAAAAGTACATGAAATGCTCGAGCTTGTTAACCTTAAAGGCTTTCAGAAAAGAAACATCGCTTCTCTTTCGGGCGGTCAGCAGCAGAGAGTTGCTATCGCAAGAGCTTTAGCCGTAGAGCCGAGAGTTCTTCTGCTCGACGAGCCCTTAGGTGCTCTCGACCTTAAGCTGCGTAAGGATATGCAGGTGGAGCTTAAAAATATCCAGAAGAGAATGGGTATCACCTTTATTTATGTTACCCATGACCAGCAGGAGGCTCTTTCCATGAGTGATACTATCGTGGTTATGAACGATGGTAAAATTCAGCAGATAGGCACTCCCATCGATATATATAATGAGCCTAAGAACGCTTTCGTAGCCGATTTCATCGGTGAAAGTAATATTCTTGACGGTGTTATGCTCAATGACTTCAAGGCTAAATTCTCAGGCGCTGTTTTTCAGTGCCTCGATAAAGGCTTTGCAGTAAACGAGTCCGTTGATATCGTTGTACGCCCCGAGGACGTGGACGTAGTACCCGTAGAGGAGGGTACTATCAGCGGCGTCATTACCTCAAACACCTTTAAGGGTGTACATTTTGAAATGATTGTTGACATTGATAATTTCAAATGGATGATAGAGACTACCGACTACTATCCCGTAGGCACACGCATCGGCATTCAGATCGAGCCTGATGCTATTCACGTAATGAAAAAGAGTGAATATTCGGGTATGTACGGTGACTATAGCTCCTTCAGTGATGAAATCGAGCATCTTTCTGACATTACAGAAGAGGAGGAGTGATAAATGGCAAAAAAATCCCTTTCTAAAAAGCTTATCGCTTCACCTTATCTCGTATGGGCAGGTATATTTATTATAGTTCCTCTTGTGATTGTCGTATACTATTCCTTTTTTGATGCAAACGGCAATTTCACTCTCGAGTATGTCAGTGAAATGGGTAAATACAAGGATGTTATGCTCAATTCTATATGGCTGGGCTTTATTGCCACGGTTATAAGTCTCGTTTTGGCATATCCTTTGGCATATATTATGGCACGAAGCACGGCTAATGTTCAAAGAACGATGATGATGCTCGTTATGCTACCGATGTGGATGAATCTACTCATCAGAACCTATTCTATGATGATTCTTATGCAGGACACGGGTATTATTAATTCCTTTCTTGAAAGGATAGGCCTCGATTCCGTTCACATGATAAACACTCAGGGTGCTGTTGTACTCGGTATGGTTTATAACTATATACCCTATATGATACTTCCGCTTTACTCCATTATGGCAAAGATGGATCATAACCTTATCGAAGCTGCAGAGGATCTGGGCGCTAATAAGGTTACTGTATTCAAAAATATTATTCTTCCTTTGAGTCTTCCCGGTATTGCTTCGGGCTTTACTATGGTTTTCGTTCCGTCTGTTTCTACCTTCTATATTTCAAAGAAGCTCGGAGGAAATACCTTCTCACTTATCGGCGACGTTATCGAAATGCAGTTTAAAAGTGCAAACAACTATAATTTAGGTGCTTCACTTTCTTTAGTGCTTATGGTGCTTATTATTATCTGTATGATGGTAATGAACCGCTTTACGGGTGAAGATGATGACGGAGGTGTACTGATATGAGAACTAAAATGTCACCTCTTTCTAAGCTTTATGTAGCTTTTATAATGCTTCTTCTCTATGCTCCCATCGTTGTAATGATTTTCTTCTCGTTTAACGATTCGGCCAGTACCAGCGTTATAACAGGCTTTTCTCTTCGTTGGTATAAGTCTCTTCTTTATGACCAGGCTACCATTACAGCTTTGAGAAACACTCTTGTTCTTGCCGTATCATCATCTCTTATTGCTACGGTTATGGGTACGGCGGCGGCAGTAGGTATCGACGCCTTCAGAAATAAGCACATCAAAAAAGTGACTATGGGCGTTACCAATATTCCGATGATGAATCCCGAAATCGTTACGGGTATATCTATGATGCTTCTTTTCATCATCTGCGCAAATATGATAGGCGTCACCGATGCTCTCGGCTTCGGCACTATGCTTATCGCTCACGTTACCTTTAATCTTCCCTATGTTATCCTTTCGGTGCTTCCGAAGCTCCGTCAGCTTGACCGTTTCCTTCCCGAGGCGGCGATGGATCTCGGCTGTACTCCGCTGCAGGCATTCTTTAAGGTAATTCTTCCCTCTATTTCTACGGGAATTTTTTCGGGCCTTATGATGTCCTTTACTCTTTCTCTCGACGATTTCGTTATTTCTTATTTTACACAGGGGCCCTCCTTCGAAACCCTTCCCATCCGTATTTTCTCGATGACGAAAAAGAGAGTAACCCCGGATATGTACGCTCTTTCCACTCTGATTTTTGTAGCGATTCTTTTCCTTCTCATTATGCTCAATGTTTCACAGGTAAGAGGAGAGAAAAAGATGCGCAATAAGCTGGATAAGGGGGTAAAAAGATGAAAAAGCTTTTATTTATTACCCTTTCTGTTACGGTTCTTTTAAGTCTTTGCGCTTTCGGTGCAGGAGCTTATGAAAATGAAGATTGGTACAGCGGTCTCGAGGGCACTACTATCAATGTTTTCAACTGGGGCGAATACATTTCCGATACCTATGAGGACGGAATGATAGATGTAAATGCCGAGTTTGAAAAGCTTACAGGTATAAAGGTTAATTATGTAACCTACGAAAGTAACGAGGATATGTATCCGAAGATTAAAAACGGCGGTGCCAGCTATGATATCGTTATTCCCTCGGACTATATGATTCAGCGAATGATAGCCGAGGATATGCTTCTCGGTATCGATACTGGAAAGCTTCCGAACTATCACTATATTTCCGAAGAGTATAAGAATATGTACTATGACCCGGATAACGCCTTTTCCGTTCCATATAATGTTGGTATGGTAGGTCTTATCTATAATACAAAAATGGTCGAGGAAAAGCCCGATAGCTGGACAGCACTCTGGGACGAAAGATATGCCGGTAAAATCCTTATGATCGATAACCCGAGAGATGCTTTCGCCATTCCGCAGAAGGTACTCGGTTATTCCCTTAACTCTACCGACGAAAAGGAGCTTTCCGATGTGGCACAGATGCTTATCGAACAGAAGCCTCTTTTACAGGGCTATGTTATGGATGAAATCTATAACAAAATGGAAAGCGGTGAAGCTGCTCTTGTTCCTTATTATGTAGGAGATTTCGTCTGTATGAAGGATGTAAATCCCGACCTTGACTTCGTTTATCCTAAAGAAGGCGTAAACATCTTCGTTGATGCCGTATGTATACCTAAATGCGCACAGAACTATGAGGGCGCGATAAAATACATTAACTTCCTTCTCGACCCGGAAATAGGCGTAAATAACGCTCTTTACATCGGCTACGCTACACCTAATACAGGTGTTATGGAGCATCCCGATTATGCTGAAATGAAGGATAACGAGTATCTTTATCCTTCGGAAGAAAATATGCCCGATGTGGAGTATTTCAGAAATCTTCCTCAGGAAACACTGGATATGTTTTCTTCTCTGTGGAATGAAATCAAAATTCACGGCACGGATAATACCCATATTTATCTCGGTTTTGCAGCAGTGGGTGCAGTGGCACTGTTTTTCATAATAAAGAAAGCAGTGACGAAGAAGAAAAGGGAATATTGGTATAATTTCCCTGAGGTAAAATAAAATTCAAAAGACTGCCGATTAATTTCAGCAGTCTTTTTATATTGGAATTTCTCGGTCCTTATTCTATCATTGCCTTAAACTCTTCCTCACTTATTACCGTAACACCCAGGTCGTTGGCCTTTTTAAGCTTGCTTCCCGCATCCTCGCCGGCTAAAACATAGGTGGTCTTTTTGGAAACGGAGGAGGATGCCTTGCCGCCGAAGCTTTCGATGATTTCCGTAGCCTCGCTTCGTGTGTAAAGGGAGAGTGTTCCCGTCAGCACGAAGGTCTTACCCTCGAAGCGCATATCTACGATCTCTTTCTGACTCTCCATATTTACACCAAGCTCTTTGAGCCTTTCGATAAGGTCACGGCTTTCCTGATGGGAGAAGAAGTCGGTAACGCTTTCAGCCATAATCTGACCGAAGCCTTCTATGGAAGCGATTTCTTCTGTGGAGGCTTCGATTAATTTATCCATCGTACCGAAGCGGTCAGCTAAAAGCTTGCCTGCCTTCTGTCCGATGTGCCTTATACCTAAAGCGTAAACAAGCTTGGCAAGATCGTTGCCCTTTGATTTCTCAGCCGCATCTATGAGATTCTGTGCGCTCTTTTCACCCATACGCTCGATTTTGGCTATATCCTCTTTTCTGAGCGTGTATATGTCGGCGGCGGTTTTGATGAGTCCTTCTCTGACGAGAGCTTCGAGGACGGCTGTACCGAGTCCCTCGATATCCATAGCGTCTCTCGAGCAGAAATGAATGAGGTTTCTGAGAAGCTGATTAGGACAGTCGGGATTACAGCAGCGTAAAGCGGCCTCACCCTCTTCTCTCGTTACCCTACCTCCGCATGAGGGACACACATCAGGTATACGATAGGGGACAGTGTTTTCACCGTGACTCACTACAGAAAGCACCTCGGGGATAATGTCGCCTGCCTTACGGATGATTACTCTGTCACCGATGCAGATACCCTTTTCGTCGATGAAATCCTGGTTGTGGAGAGTGGCTCTGCTGACGGTGGTACCCGCTAAAAGTGTCGGCTCGAAAATACCTGTGGGAGTGAGAACACCTGTCCTGCCTACATTGATTTCGATGTCTAAAAGAACGGTTTCCTTTTCCTCGGGGGGATACTTGAAGGCGAGGGCC
Organism: Clostridia bacterium; assembly: GCA_017516315.1. Lineage (GTDB taxonomy): Bacteria > Bacillota > Clostridia > Oscillospirales > Acutalibacteraceae > UBA6857. Next base: position 15,318 of record JAFXDE010000004.1, read on the forward strand.
CATTTGGGAAATTTAGCCGTAGAGCCTAAAAGCTCACGCTGCGAGAAATCGTCTACCTTGATAACGGCGCCGTCGATATCGAAGGGGAGAGAGCCTCGTTTTTCACCTATAGCTTCGATTTCTTCTATGGTCTTTTCGATGCTGTCACATTCCGTATAAAAGGGAACGGTGTTAAAGCCTAATTCTTTAATGAAGTCAAGACTTTCCTTATGAGAGGATAATTCCTTGCCCTCGATTCGCTGGATATTGAAAACGAAAATGTCAAGCTTTCTTTTGCTCGTTATCTTCGGATTTTTCTGACGGAGAGAGCCAGCGGCCGCATTACGGGGATTTTTAAAGGTCTTCTCGCCGTTTAATTCCTGTTCCTCTACCAAAGCAGTAAAGGTTTCACGGGGCATATAAACCTCGCCTCTTACCTCTAAAAGAGGCAAGTCCGTATTGATTTTAAGAGGGATAGAGCGAACTGTACGGAGATTAGCTGTCACATCCTCACCTGTTCTGCCGTCACCTCGCGTAGAGCCACGCACGAATACACCGTTTTCGTATTCGAGAGAAACGGAAAGACCGTCGATTTTCGGCTCGACGATGTATTTCGGTGAAGAAACCACAGCTCTTACTCTGCCGTCGAAGGCCCTAACATCCTCATAGCTGAAGCCGTCCTGTAAGCTTTCCATAGGTACGGTATGCTCTACAGGCTCGAACTGACCGTCAGCCTTGCCGCCCACACGGTGAGTAGGGGAGTCGGGCGTAATAAGCTCGGGGTGCTTTTCCTCGATGGCGATAAGCTCATGCAAAAGACGGTCATATTCGAAATCCTCGATTTCGGGCTCATCATTTTCGTAATATTTTTTATTGTGATAATTGATTATATCACGCAGCTCGTCGGCTCTTTTTTTCATCAAATCCAAATCGTTCATATTATCACCTTATCTTATGAGAGTTCCGTTAAGAAACTCCCTTTTAAACCATATATCTTCTATTGTAAACTCTTTTTTATTCAGATATTCAAGTCCGCCCGCATCGGTAGTGAAATCGAAAATCAGCTTATGGGAGCAAAGGCACTGCTTTTTGTAGCCGGTCTTTTTGTTAAGCTCGTTAGTGCCGTATTTTCCGTCGCCTACTAGGGGATGACCGACGGATGCAAGATGGGCTCTTATCTGATGTGTCCTTCCCGTGAGAAGATTAACCTCTAAAAGGCTGAGACCGTCTCTGTAGCCTAAAACCTTGTATTCGGTGCGGATAAGCTTCGCGCCGTCCTTCGGCTTTTTCGAAACGAAAACCTTATTTTTCTTCTCATCCTTTATAAGATAACCCTCAAGAAGCTCCCTTTCCGTATTCATCCTGCCGTGAACGATGCACAGATAGATTTTATGTAATTCTCTGTCTTTCATCTTCTGATTAAGAACGCGGAGTGCCTCGGCTGTTTTTGCACAGATAACGATACCGCTTGTATTTCTGTCGATGCGGTTGACGAGGGCGGGGGTGAAGGAGGCTTCCTCGTCGGGATGCCATTCGCCCTTTTCGAAAAGATAGCGCTTGACTCGAGTGATGAGAGTGTCCACATATTCGGTTTCGTCAGGGTGGGAGAGAAGACCTACCTTTTTATTGAGGAGAATGATATTTTCATCCTCATAAACGATGTCGATGCTTTTAGATGCACTCATAAAATCGTAGACAGTCTCTTTCTTTTCGAAAAACTCGTCGTTTATGTACATATCCACTACATCGCCCGTACTCAGACGGGTTGAAATCTCTGCCCTTTTGCCGTTGACCTTGATACGCTTGATACGGATGTATTTATACATCAGCGCCTTGGGAAGCTTGGGACAGGATTTCAGCAGGAATTTATCGAGCCTTTGGTCGGCATCGTTTTTTTCGATAGTAAAGCTTTTCAATGTTATTACTCCTAAAACTTAGTCCCTTCAATTATATCATAAACTGTTCTCTATGGCAAGACAGAAAAAAGGGAAAAGATGAGCTTATGAAAAAACAGAATATTGTACGAAATTTAATAATTATTAAAAAAAACTTTACTTTTTATTTTTATTTTGCTATAATTATGTAAGCAAACTAGGAGGTAAAAATGTATGAAAACAAAAATCAGAAAATCAATTGCGTTTTTTCTTGCTGTTACGATGCTTATGAGTGTATGGACTGTAACGGCGTCAGCCAAAACCACCGAGTGGATTTCACAGAGTCTCAGTGATATTCCTGTTATCCGTATTTCGGGTGACGGAGAAAAGCTGGTAGACAAGGATGGCAATAAGGTTTTCCACTATAAGGATTTCGCTTCTCTGCTTGAAGGTGATGACGAAGAGGAGGAAGAGGATGACGGTGCGCTGCTCGAATCGCTCGCTAACATTCTTATGCCGTTTCTTTTTGACGGTCTTATCAATGACGAATGGGATGCTTATTATGAAAACCTTCAGAAGGAAATCAGCGAGCTTTTTGAAAATTCCCTTCTTGACAAAGACGGAAATGCACAGTACGGCACAGGACTTCGCCAGGAGAGAAAAAACAAAATGGAGAATGTCAGACATAATGACCAGTTCTGGCGTACTTCTGACGGCACAAAATATTATGTTCACGACAGATATTGGTTCTACTATGACTGGAGACTTGATCCCATCGAATCCGCTGCCGAGCTTAAATCATATATTGACGATATTTTAGCTTCAACCGGATGTGAAGAGGTAGGTATTGTAGCGAGCTGTCTCGGCACGAATGTAGTAACTGCTTATCTTGCCGTTTATCCCGAGCATGCTAAAAACAGTATACGCGGTATAGCTTTTGACGGAAGCGTTGTAAGCGGCGCAGAAATGCTCAGCGAGGCAATCAGCGGTAAATTCAATATCGACGCTGCTGCTATCAACAGAACGCTTAAGGATTGCGGTGCAATCGGAATGTTTGATGTTGATGAGTTCATTAATACTACTCTCGAAATGCTCGACAGAACAGGCGCTCTTGATGCTGTTATCGGTAAAACCAAGGATTGGATTTATTATAAATTAGTCGAAGGTGTAACCTCAGCTCTTGCTCTTTCCACCTTCTATACCTGGCCTAACTATTGGGCATGTGTATCTCCCGAGGATTACGATACAGCTATGAATTATGTGTTCGGTCCCGAG